>JAYSKW010000785.1:0-1936 GCA_043726085.1 Limnoglobus sp. | reverse complement strand
ACCGTGACGCCGATGGGTTCGCGGTTTTTGCACGATCAACTCCTCGCGCCACTGAACGCGGCTGGCCCGATCACGGCGCGTCTCGATGCGGTCGAAGAGCTATTGCGCGAACATTCCTTGCGTGCGGATTTACGCGAGTTACTGCAAGTGACATCGGACTTGCAACGATTGACGACGCGGGTTTCGACGGCCCGCGCGACGCCGAAAGACTTGGCGGCCATCGCGAAGACACTGAAACTGCTACCGAAATTCAAGGCGAAACTGAGCGGGCGGCGTGCGGCATTGCTCCGCGATTTTGAAGAGCGGCTCGAACTCTGCCCGGACCTCCGCGAGTTGCTCGAACGCGCACTGACCGACGACCCGCCATACCTGCCAAAAGAGGGTGGCATCATCCGCGAAGGCTACAACGCGGAACTCGACCAACTGCGGTTATTGTCGCGGGACGGCAAAAGCTGGATCGCGCGGTATCAGGCATCGGAGATCACGCGCACCGGGATCAACAGCCTGAAAGTCGCATATACGCAGGTCATCGGGTATTACATCGAAATTACGAACGCGAACGAAACCCGCGTACCCGCAAATTACCTGCACGAACGCACGCTGAAGAACGCGAAACGGTACGTGACGCCGGAATTGAAAGAGTACGAGGAGAAGGTACTCTCGGCGGAGGACAAGAGTAAAGCCCTGGAATTCGAGCTATTTTTGCAACTCCGCGACCGCATCGCCACCGAGACGCACCGCTTGCAAGCAACGGCCGATACACTCGCCGCACTCGACTTTCTCGCGGGGTTGGCCGAACTTGCAGCATCGCGAAACTACATCCGGCCGACGATCGTCAACGAGCCGGTGATGGCGATTCGCGAAGGTCGCCACCCCGTGCTCGATCAGCTTTTGCCCCCCGGCACGTTCGTTCCGAACGATGTCACATTTAGCGTCGATGATGGAATGTTTTGGCTCATTACAGGTCCGAACATGTCGGGCAAATCGACGTTCATTCGCCAGGTTGCGATCTTGACATTACTCGCGCACATCGGCAGTTTCGTACCCGCGAAATCGGCGACGATCGGCATCACGGATCGCATCTTCACCCGCGTCGGCGCGAGCGATGAACTGAGTCGCGGCCAATCGACGTTCATGGTGGAGATGACCGAAGCGGCGAACATTCTGAATAATTCAACGTCGCAAAGCCTCGTGATTCTCGACGAAATTGGCCGTGGAACAAGCACGTACGATGGCGTCTCGTTGGCGTGGGCGATGACGGAATACCTGCATTCGGTGGTCGGCTGCCGCGCGTTGTTCGCGACGCACTATCACGAACTCGCGAAACTCGCCGAGACATTGCCGCAGTTACGCAACTACAACGTGGAGGTACGCGAACTCGAAAACGATGTCGTGTTCCTGCATAAAATTTCGCCGGGCAACGCGGGCAAGAGTTACGGCATCCACGTGGCACGTCTGGCGGGGGTGCCATCGCCCGTGTTGCAGCGAGCCGAGGAAGTGCTGGCGAACCTCGAGATGCGGCCACCGAAAACGCCCGCGAAAACAGCGACGCCACGACCGCGAAAAGTGGTACCGATACAAGAAGTCGCACCGCCAGAACTCGCGAAAAAGAAGATCAAGGAACCCGGCCCAAATCTGTTTGAGTAACACGAAAGGAACGCAACCGATGAACGTCGCCCTACCGAAATTCTGCGAGCCGAGCGCCATCCACGGCATCAAGTGGATCCCGCTGAAGTTCTTCAACGACGCCCGCGGTTGGCTCGTCGAACTGTTTCGCAACGACCTCATCGACCCGAATTTCCACCCGGTGATGGCGTACATCTCGCAGACGAAACCGGGCGTCAGTCGCGGGCCGCACGAGCATATCGACCAAGCCGATTATTTTTGCTTCTTCGGCCCCTCGACGTTCCGCGTCTACCTGTGGGATGCCCGCAAA
>JAYSKW010000784.1:0-1756 GCA_043726085.1 Limnoglobus sp. | reverse complement strand
GAGTGGCGGTACCGTAATGCGGAACAGAGGGCCGTTCTGGTCCGATGTAATGAGCCGTCCTTTCGGATCGACGCAGAGGTTCACCCACGAACCTTCGGTCTCCTTCGGCACGCTATACAACAGTTCGACCTTGAAGCCTTTCGCGACCTTGAACGTGTCGGCAGGCGTGGCGAACTGCGGCTTCGCGGGGGCTTTCTTTTTCTTGTCTTGCCCGGAAACATCGGCCGATGACAGCCCAATGACAGTGAGCAAAAACGGAACGAGTAACAGCAATCGTCGCATGTACGGACACCTCGAGGGAGACGGAACCGGCTGGCGGGAGTGTTAGTATACTCGATCGATGACGGTGCGTTCCACACGAATCGGAACGCAAGATTCGTGGGTGAGGATTTCTGGCGCGAACCCGTATCGCGATCAATTGTCACTCTTGTTTCCGTTCCGCTCTCCGCTCGACGAAAGCCTCCGCGTCGCGGCGAATTGCGGAACCAAAACGCACTTGCTGCTCGCCCGCAGATAGCGATCTTGTCGGAACAACAATTGCGCGGTAAGTTACTCGAACGAGCGAATTGGCGAAATGATTCGATCGTCGCGTTCGACTTTGGAGAGGTGGCTGAGTGGTCGAAAGCACCGCTTTGCTAAAGCGGCGAGCGGGTAAAACCGTTCCGGGGGTTCGAATCCCCCCCTCTCCGATAAACGCTTGTGCAGTATTTCGCAGAACGTCGCACGGGGAAGCATTAAACGCTTCCCTGTCTTCGTTTTGTGGCAAGCCGTGCGATTCGGTGCGATGGCTCGCGGCCATCTGCTGTGCCGGTTTTGCGCCACATGTGCGCCGGATTCTGCGCCGCTTGTCGCGCGATGGAAGTGATCGTCTGTCGTCTGGGCGTAGTGTTTCAGGCACACCTTCGCGTCGTGTCCCATCCAGAGTGCGACGACGTGAACGGGGAAGGTTTCCAGCAGTTCGGTTTCCCGACTCGATCGCAGGTTGTGAAACATGCGGGGCCATGCGGATAGCCCGGCTCGTTTGATTAACTTCCCGAACGACGTTCGCAAGTTGCAATTCTTCCACCCCGTTGGCCCGTTGGCTTTGGCCAAGTGCCCTCCGCCAATGACGTGCGTTTGACCGGGTTCAGCCAGTTCGAAGGCTTCTTCGAGGTATGTCCGCAGGTCTGTGAAGAGGGGAATCGTTCGGGTCGCCTTGCCGTCGTAACGATCTGTCTTCGGGCTTGGCAGATGATACGGTTGCGTTCCCAATCGATGTGTCGCCATTCGAGGGAGAGCACTTCGGATGGGCAACGCAGGCCGCCGATGCGAGAGAGAGCGATGATCGTTCGCCACGTCGGATTGGCGACGGATAGCAATCGTTCCAACGTGTCGCGGTCGATAAATTGTTGGCGAATGCTGACGTTCGCCGTGGGGATTTTCACTTCTGCGAACGGGTTCTCGTCGATCAACTTGTGCTTCCGAGCTACGTGCAGGAACGTCCGGGCGAAGGACAAGCGTTTAGCCAGCGTGGCGGGAGCCAGTTTCTGGGTGAGTAGCCATTCTTTGAACTGTTCGCAATCGCCCGATGTGATGTTCCGTAAGGGTTTGTCGTCGCCGAAGAACTGGATGAGGTTCCGGCAGGGCTGCTGCCAGACTTCCAGCGTCGCGGGTTTGACATCGAGCCGCTTTAGGTGAATTCCTGCGCGAGTTCATCCTTTCCCGCCTCGATGTCAAACCTGCGACGCTGGAAGTCTGGCTACAGCCGTGCCGGAAC
>JAYSKW010000783.1:0-6569 GCA_043726085.1 Limnoglobus sp. | reverse complement strand
GCTTTGCGATGAGGCCCGACAGAGTATCCGCGACAAAAACCCGGAAGGTTTGAAATCGCCGCGTGAATGCACTGTCGGGCCTCTCAAAGCTTCGACCCGACCTACAATACCAGTGGGTTCAAAGAAAAACAGAATACCCCATGAACGGTTACGCCGTCCGTATCTTCACTGGTATCTGAACACTCGCACCCGGAAGTTTGCCGTCATCATGAGCATTCGCACACGCTTCGCGCCGTCGCCGACCGGTTACCTGCACATCGGTGGGGTCCGCACGGCCCTGTTTAACTGGCTGCTCGCCAAACGTCATGCGGGGCAGTTTATTTTGCGAATCGACGACACCGACGATGCCCGCAACCGTACCGAAGCGGTCAAGCCGATCATCGATGGTTTCGCGTGGCTCGGCATGAGTTGGGACGAAGGCCCGTTCGCGGCGGCGGACGGCACCAGCTTCGGGCCGCACGCGCCGTACTACCAGGGCCAGCGGAACGACAAGTACGAAGCCGCCGCGATGAAGCTCCTCGCAGAAGGCAAAGCGTACCCCGATTACACGACCTCCGCCGAGATGGATTCGGCTCAGAAACAAGCCCAACTCGCACGCACCGCCTACGTTCATCGTGGCACCAATCGCGACATGCCGGCCGACGAAAACGTGCGGCAATATCACGCGAAGAAAGCCCCGCTGCTGCTGAAAATCACACCGGGTCAGACGGTGAAATTCACCGATGCCGTGAAGGGCAAACAAGAAATCAGCACCGATACGATTCGTGATCCGATGCTGTTACGCGGCCCGAGCGAGAGCGGCCTGTGCCGAGCGTTGTACAACTTCGCCACGGTGATCGACGAGATCGATTTCGGCATCACGCACGTCGTCCGCGCCATCGAACACTTGTCGAATACTCCGCCGCAAATCCTGATGTTCGAGGGACTCGGGGCCACGGTGCCGACGTTCGCGCACATTCCGCAGGTGTACTATAACGGCGAGAAAATGAGCAAGCGGAAGACGCCACCGCTGACCGCCGACGACATCGCGAAGTTCAAGGCGTGCGGTTGGACCGACGACGAGATCAAAGGCCGCGACGACCTCAACATTATCGCAGTCGCGTACTACCAGGAGATCGGTTACCTGCCCGAAGCGCTGATCAATTATCTATGTCGGCTCGGTTGGTCGATGGACGGAGAAAGCGAGTTCATTCCGCTCGATACACTCATCGCGAACTTCAGCCTCGAGCGCGTGACCGATGCGCCGGGCAACTACGACGCGAAGAAATTATTCTGGCTGCAAGGCGAGTACATGAAGCTCGTGCCGACGCCGGAGAAACTGACGCGCTGCCTGCCGTTCTTGCGAAAAGCCAAGCTCATCGGCGAGACGCTCGACTATGCGAACCGCGAGAAGTTGCTGAAAGTCATCGAGGCATCGGGCGACCGAATCAAGCTGTTCAGCGACGTGCTTGCGTTCGCGGTGCCGATTTTGAAAGACGAAATTGACTACGATCCAAAGGCACTGGAGAAGGCGTTCAAAGACCCGAACGCGAAGGTGTTACTCGGCGAGTTCGCGGAAGTCTTGAAAGCGTGCGAGCCGTTCGATGCGGTTGCGACGGAGAAGGCGCTCCACGAATTCACCGCCGCGAAGAGCATTAAGCCGAACGCGATTGTCACGCCAGTGCGCGTCGCCATCACCGGCGTCGGCATCGGCTTCGGTCTCTTCGACACGATGGCGATCCTCGGCAAAGCGACCGTGTTGAAGCGCATCGAAGCCACGTTGGGACGCTAGCTGAAATCGAGTAATGCGGTGTCGTGTGGCAACGTCGTCAGACGCACGCCGCCTTCGCGCGTGACCAACACATCGTCTTCGACCCGCACGCCGCCCCAGCCGGGTATGTAGATGCCCGGTTCCAGCGTAATCACCATACCGGCCTGAAGTGTATCGTCCGAGTTCTCGCGAACGCGTGGGGCTTCGTGGATTTCCAAGCCGATGCCGTGACCCAGGCCGTGAACGAAGTATTCGCCGTAACCGGCATCGCCGATGACCTTACGAGCCGCCGCGTCGACATCTTTCGCCAACGCGCCCACGCTGATGGCCTCTAACGCAGCCGTCTGCGCCCTCACGAGCAGATCGTGGATGGTGTCCAAATCGAAGCCGTTGCGTTCTTGCTTGTTCCGGCGATTCGGCATGATGCCGAACGGCGATTTCAACGTCCGCGTGATGTCGCTCATGTAGCCGTTGCAATCCGCACCCCAATCGACGAGCAGCTTGCTGGCATCGCTGAGTACTTTGTTCGTCGGCACGGCATGGGGCAACGCACCGCGTTCGCCGATCGCGATAATCGTTGGAAATGAAGAGCCATTCGCACCGGCGCGACGGAGATACGACTCCATATTGTCCGCGAGTTCCTTCTCGGTATCGGAGTCGCGTATCATCGTCCGGAACATCCCGAAGGCACGTTCGGCGATCTGCACGGAGGTGCGAATCGCCTCGACTTCGGATGCATCCTTCACCGCCCGCAGGCTTTCCACTTTGCCGCTCAGCGGGGCGAAATTCGTCTTCGTTAGCGATGTCAGAGTTTGATGGAAACCGAGCGTCACGTGATCGGCTTCGATGCCCACGGCCTTGCAAGCCAACTTCGTCAGCAGTTCCGCCGTCGCCTCCAATGTCGTCGCGTTGTGCGGGCGGATGTGAATCTCGATCTCTTGGCACTCTTCCTGAATCTGGTCCGTATAGCGTGTATCGCTAATGATGTAGAATTGCTTCGCCGTGCCGATGACGTACGCACTGCTGCCGGTGAACCCCGTGAGATACCGAACGTTATGCTCGCCGGTGATGAGAGTGGCGTCGATCCCATCTTTCTTGAAATCGCGAACGAGATTGGCACGACGTTGAGCGGTAAAGTTCATGACGGGCACCTGAAGAGGAACAGTACGATGATGTTGGCTTTGTTTTATTTAGCGGATCGCGAACGACGAACCGACTCATGACGAACATCGGTTACCCCATCGTTTTGAACTTGGCGGGCAAAACGGTGCTCGTCGTCGGTGCCGGTCCCGTCGGTCGGCGGAAAGTGGCACGCCTACGAGAAGCCGGCGCATTCGTGCGCGTCGTCGCACTCGAAGAACGCCACGTCGATTTTCACGGTGACGAGGAAATCGACTGGAAAGTCAGCAGTTACGCGAAAGACCAGTTGCTCGGCGTCGCACTCGTGTTCGCCGCCGCCACGGAACGTGTCAACCGCGAAGTCGTATGCGATGCCCAATCGCTCGGGCTATTCGTCAACTCGGCGAGCGATCCCGAATCGGGCGATTTCGAGCTGCCCGCCATCGTCCAACGCGGGCGGTTTTCGCTCGCGATCAGCACCGGCGGAGCCTCGCCGGCGTTTGCGCGAGCCGTGAAAAGGAAATTGGAAAACGAGTTCGACGAGAGCTACGGCGCATACGTGGAACTACTGAGCGCGATCCGGGAAACACTACTCACTGAAGTCCCCGAACCGGAACGGCGGCAAGAAATGTTACGCGAACTCGCAGAGCAGAAGTGGTTCGAGCAATTCCGCAACGAAGGCGCAGCCGCAATGCGAACGGCATTCGGAGTTACCGTGGGGCACGTTTTTAACGTGCCGAACTCCGCGCATCATCCAACAGAATGACGTGAGGAACGTTCTGCATGAGTAAACAACAGTCGTAGGAGTTCGCATGTTGCGTGGGAACATCGTAATCCTGTTGGCCATCGTGGCATTCACCGGCCCCCCCAATTGTTGCCGCCGATCTGCCCGTCATCGTCGATCCTCTGCCCAATGGTGCGATCGCGAGCCTCGGTTCGACGCGGTTTCGCTATCCGTTTCTCCCGAAGAGCATGTCGGTATCGCCGGACGGCCAGCGATTGGCCGTTCGAGGTCATTTCGGTATTTGGGTGTTCGATGTCGCAACGGGCGAGGTGATTTGGCGCGAACCCTATAACGGAGTTTACGACGGGTATTGTCATGCGTATGCATTTTCCAGTATCAACACCATTGTCAAATGTCATATCCACGCGGATTGGAGTCGCTCATTCACACATTATCACATTCCGTCGAACCGGATCGAATGCAAAACCCAACTGGCTGTTACACATCCATACCCCACATTCAGCACCGATGGAACGCTATTTCTTACGTTGGAACCGAAAACGCTCATTGTAAATGATGTGAAGAGCGGCAAAGTGCTGGTACGCATCCCGGCACCGGACTTGAACAGGGGACATTCGATCCATTTTTCGCCGAACAACCGGACGGTCGTTGTCGTGAATAGCAATGGATTAATTCTCTTTTACGACAGGATACTGGGAGGGGAAACCGGGCGAATCAAGCGAACTTCATCGCCGAAATACGTGCAATTTTCGGCAGACGGATCGAGCTTCCTTACGATATGGGATTCCATTCTCTATTGCTACGATTCGCTGACGGGCACTCTCATACGCAAAATTATGCTGAAAGAGCAGTGCGAGATATTTGCGATGACGCCAGACGGAGAACTATTCACCCTGCGAAGCGATAAAACGGGGATTGATATTCTCAACGTCGTAACCAATCAATATCGCCCTGCCATTTCGCTATCCGGTATACAACCCATACATTTGACTATGACACAAAATGGGAAAACGCTCTTCGCAATGACCAATTTTGGCGGTATTCTCGTGTACGATGTGGCAACGGGAAAACGATTGCCTCAATCGGCGTCGGCCGAAACGGAATCGAGTTTTCATTACCCCTATTCCGTGTCATTTCCTGGCCATTCCCACGATCGAATCATCGAACGCACCGGAACGTGGACGGTCTGGGATACATCGACAGGCCGACAAATCATCATCCCGCAACCTCCGGATCGTACGAAAATTGATTTGTCGCGCGATGGGACAAAAACTTTGGAGGTCGATAAAGACACGATTCAAATACGCGATGCGGCTTCGCGTGAGAAAATCCAACAACTCTCGCTTCGTGGCCTTCCGGAACTCAAACATGTTGCTTTTTCCAACGATGGCACAGCAGTTGTTGGCTATTCCGAATCCGCGATTGTTTCGATTAATATATCGTCTGGTAAAGTCGATATTAAACAATTGCCAAAAACAGTGAAGTTTGAGTATCCAACGTATGCCGACGACGGTAGGCGGATTGCAGTGTTTCAGAGCCTAACAATAGATGGGATTATGAAATGGAAGCTGACTATCCACGATTTGAATTCTCACCCGTCCGAATGGGTAGTCGATCAGCCATTGGACGGCAACACTTCGCCATTCGCTTTCTGTCGAAACGATAGTTTGCTGCTGGTTTGTAGTTATGTGCGTAGTTCCAACTCGGACAACTACAAGCAGTATGTCGATTGCTACGATGTTTCAACGCATAAACTACGGCACCGGATCAGTGCTTTGAATGCCTATGCGGTTTCTCCCGACGGTCGATTCGTGCTATTGGCTTTACCAGATCAATCTTTGTCCATCATCGAAGTCGCGACCGGGAAGGTACGCTCGTCATTTCCATATCCCAAATTCGACTCTATACGGAGTGCCGAGTTCTCGCCCGATAGTCAGCGATTGGCCACGAAGATGTATTCGGGTGTGTTGTATATATGGGATTTGAATACTAGCGAAATTGCAACAACCGAACCGGATGAGGTTGGCCTCGAAAACGCCTGGGCCGATCTCGGTGCGATCGCCGCCACCATCGGGTTCCAGGCGATCCGACAACTCTCGAAGTACCCTGCGAAAAGTTTGCCGTTTCTTGCTGGGAAATTGTCGCCTGCGACCGCCCTGAATCTCGATCACGTGGCAGTTTGGCTCACGCAACTCGACGCGCCGGATTACGATTCTCGATGAATCGCATACCGAAAATTAGCAGCCGTGTCGCAACGGATCGAACCCCAAATCACATCGATTCGCTACGCGACATCGTCGTTAGAACTCCGCGAAAAGATTCAGCAACTCATCGACGAGCAGCATCTGCCGAACGCCGAAAATGTGCGTATGGTGCGTGCCGTGGAAATCGTGGAACGGATCGCCTGCGATGCGACGGCGGGGGCCGCGATCCAGGCTCAGGCGAGAGCGATACTCGCCCGATGGGCATCGGGCGAAGCGGGTGCAAAACTCACCTACGAAGCGAAATATGCGATCCGTCGCATCAAAAGGATCGCCTCGGCGGATTGAACAATAAGATGGGGCGGCGAAGAACCGGAACCCGCCGAACTCGTGCTTGGAGGCGTGCAAGACACGGACAACCTCAAGGTTTGTCTCTGTTGCACGGAAGAAGAGTACGTAATTTCCGACAACGACACTTCGCAGGCCTTCGAAAAGCTCGCTGCGACCTCGCCCTATTCCGGGGTGCGCAGCCAGTACTGGACCTCCCCACGGTTGGCGGGCGCGGAGTTAAGGGTGTATTCTCCAGCAGGAGGGTTTACTCATGGCGACGGTGCGACGGATTTTCACTCGGGAATTTAAGGTCCAGGCGGTTAAGCTCGTCACCGAGCAGGGCGACTCGTTTGCCGAGGCGGCGAGGAAACTCGATCTGCGTGAGAGCCTACTGAGGCGTTGGAAGACGCAGTTGGCGTCCGAA
>JAYSKW010000782.1:0-6526 GCA_043726085.1 Limnoglobus sp. | reverse complement strand
CTCGGTTTCCGAAGCCTGATTCTGAGGGCGCAGGCAGCCGCTGAAGCAACAAAACGTCCCGGCGAGCATACCGCCGCCGAGGAGCAATAACTGGATGTTCCGGCTTTTCCGTTGGGGCTGCACGGTTTACCCGCCGATGGCACGAGTAACGATCATCGCGATGCCGAGCAGCAACGCGCCGACCATGATGCCGACCGCGATGTTCTTCTCGGCCAGTTCTTTTTCGATGTTGAGCTTTGGCGTAATTAACTCGAACACTTTGAAGCCAACCGCGAGAAGTGCGATCCCCAAGATGCCGAATGCCGCCCCCGCAATCAGCGACATTTCAAACGTGTTCGCCGTCCACGGTTCCGATGCAAAGAGAGGCATGTCTAAAACTCCATGTGTTGAAAAGGCATTCGCCACACGGTAGCCGATATTGCAGCGGAACACAAATAGTCGAACTATTCCGCGATGCCGAGTTGCGTTTCGCGGACCTTGCCGTCGCGCAGAAAGAACGTCTTGATCGGGTTGAATGTGGCGAGGTCTTTGTGGTTGATCGCGAACAGCACGTTGTCGATGTTCACCGCTTCCCACTGATGAAACCCGATGATGACGTCGCCCTTCTGTAACCCGGCCTTTGCGGCTTGGGTGCCGACGCCGACTTCAATGACCGACATGCCGCCACGGAGTTGCGCATCGACTTTCGAGACAATCTCGCGGCCCACGGGTAGCATCTTCAACCCCGTGCGCCGCGAGATTGCATCGCCGGGTACCACACTGACGCGGGTTTCGTCCGATTGCAGCACGACGTGCAATTCGAGGGTCTCTGCCGCACGTCGCACGGTTACGGGCACCTTGCTGCCAGCGGTGCGTTCGAGGAAGCCGCGTTCGACGTCGATCGATGTGAGCGTCGCAACATCGCCGACGCGCTCGATGACATCGCCCGCCAAAAAGCCGGCACTCGCCGCCGAGGAATTCGCTTCGAGGCGCTCGATAGTGACGACTCGCCGCACGGGGCTTTCCTCGGTGAGGCGATCGACTTTGTCCTTCATAACCAGCCCGTGGCGCAGTCCGGCCCGTTTCCGCGAACTGAGCATATCGGCGGCACGTTCGATCATTGTGTCGACGGGAATTGCGAACGCGATGTTCTGTGCTCCCGCACGAATCGCGACGTTGACGCCGACGAGTTCGCCCTTTTTGTTGAACAGCGGGCCGCCACTGTTGCCGGGGTTGATCGGTGCCGTCGTTTGAATTAACCTCTGGTACGAGATCTCTTTATTGAGCGAGACATCGCGGCTCTTGAAGGCGATGTTACCGATACTCACCGTGTGTTCGTAACCGAAAGCGTTGCCGATGGCGATCACCTGTTCAGCATCGAGCAAGTCCGTCGCAGTACCGAGCGGAACCGTCGGCAACGGGCTGGCGACGTCGATCTTTATGAGTGCCAGATCGGCTTTCTTGTCGGTGGCCAAAATGCGTGCGGAGAGTTGCCGGCCATCGACGAGGCCGACCCGCAGCGACTGAATTTCGTCGATCACGTGGAAGTTCGTGACGATGTAGCCACGCGGATCGAGAACGATGCCGGTGCCCATGCCTTTCACGCGCTGCGGTTGAATCAGGCTGCCGCGAAGGGGGTCTTCGATGCTGTGTGCGAGCGTGCGTTCGCTGTGAATGTTGACCACGGCGGCCTTGACCTTCTCGACAATGTCGACGAGGCCATCGCGACGTTTCGACGACACATTCGAGAGGTCCGCCGCACGGGTGGCGCTGGCTGGTAACTGGGCGGTAGCGAAGTAACCGGTTGCGGCCCCGGCAGTCAAACCGACGCCGAGAACGAGCTTTTGGGCGATAGTTGCGAAGAGTGTGGCGGGGTAACGACCGACGGGCAGAGCGGGCTGCGTCATGATGACCCCAAGGTGAGCCGGATGAAGACCGTCCGGAGCGAACCATCCTGGAACGACACCACTTTCTTCGGATTCCGCGCAAGCTCGCCACGACGACGCAACCACAGCTTGTGCCAGATCGCACCGCAACGGCGCGGGGTCGTGCCACTCGTTGCGGTCGATCCGGGAGTGACACCATCGCGGGTTAGTCCGGATTTATCGCGTACGTCGAATGGGAGTTCGATTGGCCGAGACGGGCCGTTCGCGTAACTTGAACGAAACCGCACGCCCCACAAAAATGCGAAAGACGACCATGGCAAAAACGGCACGGATGGAAAAACTGGAAGCGTTATTAGCGATCGACCCCGAAGATGTGCTGTTGCGCTACTCGCTAGCGATGGAACACGCGAGCGCCGGTAACGATGCCGCTGCCGTGCAGTCGTTTCGCGACTTGAACGCAGCCTCACCGTACGTGCCCGCCTACCACATGGCGGGGCAAGCCCTGACGCGGCTCGGTCAGGTGGATGAAGCGTGTGCGATGTTGCGCGATGGCATTCGCGTAGCCAAAGAAACCGGCGACACGCACGCACTCGGCGAAATGGAAGGGCTACTCAGTAGCATCGAGTAACCTGAGTTGCAGCCCACGTCCCATGGTTCCACCATGGGCTGAGAGAGCGACCCCTTCAGGGTCGGCGCGGGTTTTTCGGTCCTGAAAGGATCGCTCACGTAGCCCATGGTGATACCATGGGAGGGGCCGCACCCATAGGCGTTGTGGCTTATCGCGTCGCGTCTCGAAGACTCGCCACGACTGGTTTTCGAGGGTATTTGCCCGCGCGCAGGCTAAAGACCTGCGGCTACCAGAAAATGAAGAACGAATGACGCACGTTCTACCCAAAACCACCTTCACGGAACACGACATGCCCCGTTTCCTCGCCGCCATCGTCGCCATAATCGCTTCAATCTCGCTATCGCACGCGCAGAACATCGATCGCGAACGCCTCGCTCGAATCGACGAAGTCGCGATGGCCGCGATCCAGCGTGGCGACTGTCCAGGGGTGGTCGCGATTGTCGTTCACGACGATGCGGTCGTGTACCGCAAGTCGTTTGGCCTTCGCACTAAAGCACCCGATGAGAAGCTCGAACCCGATGCGATCTTCGATTTAGCATCGCTAACGAAGTCGGTCGCGACGGCCAGTGGCATCATGCAACTCATCGAGCAAGGTAAACTTCGCCCTTCGGACAAAGTCGCGAAGCACTGGCCGGAGTTCGCGGCGAACGGCAAAGCCGATGTCACGATCGAACATTGCCTCCTGCACACGAGCGGGTTGATCGCCGACAATTCGATTGCCGATTATAAGGACGGGCGAGCGAAAGCGATCGAGAATGTGGCGGCGTTGCCGCTCGAAGCCTTGCCCGGTGCGCGATTCAAATACAGCGATGTTGGGTACATCGTGCTCGGCATTCTCGTCGAGCGAATCAGCGGGCAGCCACTCGATGAATACGCATCGGCCCACCTGTTCGCGCCGTTGAAGATGACGAGCACGATGTACAAGCCAAAGCCGGACTTGCACGTTCGCGTCGCACCGAGTGGGTTGCGCGATGGCAAGATCATTATCGGCGAAGTCCACGACCCCCGCGCGTTCGCGATGGATGGCGTCGCGGGTCATGCCGGGTTGTTCGGCTCTGCCGACGATCTCGCGCGTTTCTCGCGAATGCTCCTTCGCGATGGCGAACTCGACGACGTACGAATCTTCAGCCCGCTCGGCGTGAAGATGCTGACAGAAGCGCGCACGGTGCCGGGTGGCTTGCGGTCGCGCGGCTGGGATGTCGACACCGCCTACACCGCCCAACGCGGCGATCTGTTCCCAGTAGGCGAAGGCTTTGGCCACACTGGCTTCACGGGTACATCGCTCTGGATCGACCCACCTTCCAAGACCGCCATCGTGTTGCTCACGAGCCGCCTGTACCCAAACGAGAAAGGCAACGCGACGGAACTGCGTCGGCAAGTCGGCACGATCGTTGCCGGGGCCATCACCGCACCACGCCCACGCTCAACGGTCAACGCAACATCGCTAAAGGTAGCGAATGCCCCGATCTCCAAGCCCGTTCTCACGGGTATCGACGTTCTGCGTCGCGATGCGTTTGCGAAGTTGAAAGGCCGCAACATCGGCATCGCCACGAACCACACCGGGCGTGCCAACGATGGCGAAACGACGATTGATCTATTAGTCAAAGCTGAGGGCGTGAAAGTCGTGGCGTTGTTCAGCCCCGAACACGGCATTCGCGGCGAGAAAGACGAGAAAGTCGGCGACGGGACCGACGAAAAAACCGGCTTGCCGATCTTCAGCCTCTACGGCGAACGACGCAAACCGAGCGTCGAGTCACTCAAGGGAATCGACACGCTCGTTTACGACATCCAGGACATCGGTTGCCGGTTTTACACGTACGGCAGCACGCTGAGCCTCATCCTCGAAACGGCAAAAGAGCTGAACCTGAGCGTCGTCGTACTCGACCGCCCGAACCCGATTGGCGGCATCTTGATCGAAGGGCCTGTACTCGATAGCGGGCGCGAAACCTTTGTTGGCTTTCACACGATTCCGCTTCGGCACGGCATGACGGTCGGCGAACTCGCGGGGATGATGAACGTCGAACGCAAGATCGAGGCGAAGCTCGAAATCATCCGCTGCGAAAACTGGCACCGCGCCGACACGTTCGACCGTACGGGACTAACGTGGCGGAACCCGTCGCCGAACATGCGACACCTGACCGCAGCGATTTTGTACCCCGGCATCGGCATTCTCGAAGTGACGAACGTCAGCGTCGGCCGCGGCACCGAACGTCCGTTCGAGTGGGTCGGCGCACCGTGGCTCGACGCGCAGAAACTGGCCGCCACGCTAAACGCCGCCACACTTCCCGGCGTACGCTTCTTACCCGTGACACGCACACCAACATCATCGGTCCACATTGGCAAATTGTGCAACGGCGTCGATATCCTCATCGACGACTGGGCAACGGTTCGCCCTGTGCGTATCGGGTTGGAAATCGCAAGTGCCCTGCGAAAGCAGCACAAACCAGACTGGGACACGAAGCGATTCGATACCTTGCTAATTCATAAACCGACGCACGACGGCCTACTCGCCGGCAAACCCGTCGCCGAACTCGAACGCGCCTGGCAACCGGCCCTGACCGAGTTTGCAACGCGGCGACGCACGTTTTTGCTGTACCTGGAGTGATTGCGGCGTGCGAAAGCACGACGCAACGGCGAGCGGGTGGGCGTCAGCCCCCTGATCCTTCCTGAGTCGTGGGCAATGTCATTGCACATGGTCATTGCACATGACCGTGGCAGGATCAGTGGGCTGACGCCACACCGCTCGCCAAGAATGGGACAATCCATAACACGGCAACCCGGTTACCGCTCACCACCCGATGAAGCTCCTGGGCCACGCCGCGCGGGGAGCCCCGCCGAATGCCACTTTTTAACTGGTTCAGAAAAGATCGCAATCTCCATGAGGTTCGCCGAGTATCGCGTCGTAGGTACGCACCCACTTCCACGCAGATCGTTCAGTAGAGAAAATGCCCCATTTGCGAGAATCCACCGAGATTCGCATCGCGCAATAATGTACCAAAGCATTTCGGGCGCAAAACTTACGCGATGTGACTCGGGTGGGCGCACTCAGTTCCTGGGCCTTGGACGCTATGAGAACGCGAAGACGACGCCGAGGATGAGGAACACCACCCACCAGAACTGCACCGGGACGAAGAACAGCGAGTGCCCGCCGCCCGAGCGGACGGCGACCAGCTGCCCCGACGCCGGGTCTACCAGATGCCGTTCGGTGTCGCGATTCATGTAACGGCCGAGGGGCCAGCTCGTGGCCGCGGCGCGGCAAAACGAATCCCGATTTCGGCATCACCCACACGAATTCGCGAAGTCAAAAAATCGCAGACGATCCGACGTAAGTCGGAATTCGTGTCGTGCTCGGAATGACATAGAATTGTCGCCAAATGACATAGAAGTGCGCGCAAATGACATAGAATTGTCGTATCCGGTCGATTTTTGGTCGCATTCGGTCGCGAAATAACCGGTAGTTGCGACTTATGTTAAATCGAGAGCCTCGACATAACCCACGATAAGCGTTCGAGATGCGGCAAACCGCCCCGGACGGCATCGGCGATTTTCGATCTCAAAGGGGCGTTTTGAGCCTCGAAAACCGAAAAAACACACTAAAAAACGGTTTTGGAGCCGCCGCAATTCTGACTTACGTCAGGATCGAAGAACCGAATCCCATTCCTATAGGGGCGACGAGTCACCCGCTACGCGGTTTGAATGCCTGGCTCGGTTTAGGGGCGAGCGGTTCGATGGTAGGAATCTCGTCCGATCTCGGTAACGCCATAATGATCGGCAGAACGTCGGTTGGCATCACGACGACGGGCACGATGGGGATTTCTGGCTTCGTCAGTTTCAACGATGCCTTCTGAATCAATGCATCGAGCTTGGCCATCCCGGCGGCGGGCCTCGCACCGGTTGGGAGTGCGGCGGCAACTCGCACGATTGGCTTTGCAACCAGCGGCACCGCCTTGGCCAGCGTCGGTTTCGGCACCACCGGAACGAGGGGCACCGGTTGCGCGACGAGTTCCATTTCCGTCCAGCAGATACCGCAACG
>JAYSKW010000781.1:0-3571 GCA_043726085.1 Limnoglobus sp. | reverse complement strand
GATGGCGGGGTAGATCCGTTTCTCGGCGAGTTTCCGATCGAGTACGAGTTCCATGTTACCGGTGCCTTTGAACTCCTGGAAGATGACATCGTCCATACGACTACCGGTTTCTATGAGTGCGGTGCCGAGGATCGTCAGCGAACCGCCTTCCTCGAACGCTCTCGCACTGCCGAACAGCCGCTTCGGAATCTCGAGCGCCCGACTATCGACACCGCCGCTCATCGTGCGACCGCTGTTCCCTGCATGTTTGTTGTAAGCCCGTGCCAGCCGGGTCAAACTGTCGAGCAACACGAACGCCTGTTTACCTTGTTCGGCAATCCGTTTCGCGCGCTCGATGACGAGTTCCGCCAACCGCAGGTGGACGCCGGTGTCTTGGTCCGAACTCGAAGCGAGCACCTCCGCTGTCGAGCCACCGCCGAATGCCTTCACCATTCGCCGCATCTCGGTGACTTCTTCCGGACGCTCGTCGACGAGCAAAACCATCAGGTGCATTTCCGGGTGATTCTTCGCGACGGCGGTGGCGATGTGCGAGAGTAGCACCGTTTTGCCCGAACGGGGCGGCGCGACGATCAGGCCGCGTTGCCCTTTGCCTATCGGCGTGAACAAGTCGATCACCCGTGTCGTGAGTTGCTCGGGGTTGGTTTCGAGTTTGATCCATTCGGTCGGATCGACGGCGGTGAGTTGTTCCCACGGCCGCCGCTTAAACATCTTCGCATCGGTGCCTTCAATTTGATGAATCGCCGATAACCGCACGCCGTTACCGGGTCCGTTGTTATTGTTGGGCCGTTGTTGCGGACGTTGCGGAAACCGCGCGTTACCGCGTTGCGGTGGCGGTGCCGGCGCACGATGTCCCAGTTCGATCGGCCCAGAGACGAGCAACCCTTCTGCAAGATCGAATTTATCGATCAGCAATCCGGGGACGTACGGGTCGTCCGGCTTGGCGGTGTAGTTGCGGTCGGGGCTACGGAGAAACCCAAACCCTTTCGGGTGCCGCTCCAGGACACCTTGAAACAGCGGAACGGTATCGGCCATCAGAATCTATCTCGCGGTCGGAAATTGGGACAACAGCAGCGAAGCAACGATTGCGAAAGTGAGAAGGCAATCCTGCGGGATGTTGTGGATTGTAAGTGAAATTGTCGGGAAGCGATACGAAAAAGAGCAGTCACCGAAGATTTTGTCGAACTTTTGTTACAGGGGAAGGAGTCATCGACGGTGTTAAAATGAAAACGCCCCGGATTCCGGGGCGAAAGCATTATTTTACGGACGTTCGGGACGTAACCGACGTCGCTCACCAGTACGGGGCAGGCCCTGGCCCTGGGGCCGGAGCTGGGGCCGGAGCGGGTTCTGGAGCCGGTGCCGGCGCAGGAGGAGACTGCGATGGTGGCGGGCTACCCGACTCACCATACGGCGTGGTGCCAGTCGGGTCAATGATAGACGGGCCCGTCGGGTTTTCCCGATTTTCGAGTGCTTCGCATCGTAATCGAAATGCCATTTGACGAACAGCCTTTGGACGAGGATTGAGGGGTGTGCAGATGAGAACAACTCATTTGCTAAACGAAGATTACTGCTCCCGACAAATCGTGTCAATCGTTATTCTCGGAAATTTTCAGTATATTTCCCGATAGAACCAAATAGTCCAAAACTCTCGTCGGAGAACGATTTTGGGACGTCGTCAGAAATCGAATCGACTTTGCGGTGAAAATTCTTGATTTAGCTAGAATACCCGGAATGGGAGTTGAGCTGACAGTTGATTTTCATCCTGAATTTATGCCTGGATGCACCGAAAAAAACGATTGCGGAAAACTAAAATAGTCGAACAGTGTAAAGGGGGTCACGAACTTGAGGCCATAGCCTATATCATCATACCTATTGACGCTGACAATTTCTGCGGCTTCTAGATTTAATTGATGAAACCGTCACTTGCGGACATGACGATCTGGTATTTTCGTTCGACGAAGACCGAACCATCCTAAGAATAATTTGCCGAACGAACGACCTTGAGGTGTTACCCTTGCGCATTCTCGTCCATACCGTTGTCTCGCAACCGTTCTCCGAAAACTCGTACATTTTCTGGCGAGAAGGCTCAAAACAGGCGATCGTCGTCGATCCCGGTTTCGAGCCAGAAGCAATTCTCGATAGCCTTGCCGAACGCGAACTCGCGGTGGCTGCGATCTTGAACACGCACGGCCACGTCGATCATATCGCGGGGAATCGGGCGATGAAAGAAGCGTTTCCCGATGCGCCGATCCTCATCGGCGCAGGTGACGCGATCATGCTGATTGACCCCGAACACAACCTGAGCGCCGGCCACGGCATTCCGATTACCAGCCCACCCGCAGACCGGAAACTGCAAGACTCCGAGCAACTGAACTACGCGGAGATTCCGATGGAATGCTGGGACATTCCGGGCCACTCGCCGGGGCACATTGTGTTTGCGATCCGTAACATTACACCAACTATCGTCTTCGGTGGCGACGTGCTATTTCGCGGCAGTGTCGGTCGAACCGACTTCCCCGGCGGCAGTTTCGAGCAGCTCGAAGCAGGCATCAAATCGAAACTATGGGTGCTGCCCGCCGACACGATCGTGTACCCCGGCCACGGCCCCACGACTACCGTTGACCACGAGAAGCGAACGAATCCCTATGTGGGCCAAGGAGCCTGAGAATGCGCTGGATCCCTTTCATCGCCTTAACATTCGCAACGACCGCTAACGCCGCCGAACCGCGACTCCAGTGGGTCGGCGGCGGCGTTCGCTACTTCAACGCCTATGGCGGCAATTGGGTATCCGACAATGCGGGGAAGAAAGTGACTCTGAAGGAAGTCGAGCGAAACGCCTAAAGGATCGTTCTTGCAGATGAAAAGAAAAAGACGGTTGTGCTGACCGCTGACACGTCGACAATCGACGGGAAAAAGACCACTGGAAAGTGGATTGCGGAGCGGGCCGATGGCGATCTCGGGCACCTTTCTGAGAAGTACGAGTCTGGCGGACACGGTCCCGGCACGGTATCGACGGGTATCGGCGATCCTGGCGGCGTTTCCTACGGCACGTATCAACTCGCCTCGAAAATCGGTCGCGCTGACCAGTTCACGAACAAGTATTACGCAAACGAATTCGCCGGCTTGAAGGGCGGCAGCGATGCTTTCACGGCCAAGTGGAAAGCTCTCGCTGCGAAAGACGCAGATGCACTCCACGCGAACGAACATCAGTTCATTCAAGACACGCACTACGACCTGCAACTGCGTAAGTTGAAAAAAGAGTTGGGCCTGGATGTCGATAAGCGTTCGTCGGTCTTCCGCGATGCGGTTTGGTCGTCTGCCGTCCACCACGGGCCGAATACTGACGCGATTATTGTGGCGATACAACTTCTCGTGAAAGCGAAAGACTTCAACGAAGTCGCCGCACTCAAAGCGATCTATGCCGAACGCGGTCGCAAGACGACCGACGGCAAACTCGTCCGGTTCAAAAACGTCGGCGCAAGTTGGATCCCCGGCCTCACGAAGCGCTTCGAGAACGAACTCCGCGACGCACTCACGGCACTCGAAGTGAACGAGTGAGACTCACTGTAATTAC
>JAYSKW010000780.1:0-2907 GCA_043726085.1 Limnoglobus sp. | reverse complement strand
GAACCGCCCTGCATCGTGGCGGCGAACGTGGCCATGTTCAGCCCGCCCTTTTGCTTGTCGTTGCTGTGGCAGTTGATGCACGACTGCTTCAGGATCGGCATCACGTCTTCGTCGAACGTCGGCTTCTTCGCATCGGCGAGGGCCAACGCGGGTATCAGGATAACAATCGTCAAGCAGTAGCGGAACATGGTAGCCTCGACGGTGAAAAATCCAACTGACAACTATGAACGACTGACAACTACTGACTTTTCACGACGAATCGTCGTTAGTGGTTGAACATGAATTCGCGGGTGTTCAGCACGGCCCAGAAGACGTCTTCGAGCGCGGCCTGCGGATTCTTCGCGTTGGCGATCATCGCTTCGAGGTTCGCACGTTCGGCGGCGGTCGGCTGGCGACAGAGGCAGCGAACGTAGATCGTTTCGATGATCTGCCCGTTCGACTTCTTCTCTTGGAGCATCTTCGCTACCAAGCCACCTTGTACGATTTTCGGGCTGACGGTGTCGCCGTTCATCAGGTGCAAACTCTGCGATAGCGTCGGCTCGAGTCGCACTTCGCACGCACACACCGTGTCCCGCGTCGCTCGGCCGAACGTGGTCAGGAAGTACGTGCTCGTACCGCCATCGGCGATCTGCACGGCCCGTGCACCCGACGGTAAGCCGGGGAACTTGTTCTTCGTTTCCGTCACTTGGCTAATGCAGTCGAGCAGCGTTTCCGCACGAATCCGTCGGACCGCCCCACGTGCGAAGTTGCGGGTGTCGCCTTCGTTCGTCTTGGTCGCCTGCGTGCTCAGTTGGTACGTACGGCTCTTGCAAATGTCGCCAACGAGTTTCTTGAAGTCGTACTTGTAGCCGGTGAATTTCTTGCCGAGTTCGTCGAGGAGTTCTTGGTTACTCGCGGGGTTACTGATCCGCACATCGTCGACTTCGTTGATGATCCCTTGGCCGAGGAAATGCCCCCAGACGATGTTCGCGAGGTTCTTCGCGAAGTACGGATTCTCCGGCGACGCCAGCCACTCGGCGAGTACCGCACGGCGATCTTTCCCCACGACATCCGGCTCCGCGCCGCCGAGAAACTTCGGCTTCATCGGGCGAGCGTACAGCGGGTGATTGACTTCGCCACCACCCGCGTTGAACACGATCAACTCGCGCGGGTCGTCGGCCCCTTTACGCCCGACCTGGCTGAAGAATGAGGCAAATCCGTAGTAGTCGTTCATCGTCCAACGATCGAACGGGTGGTTGTGGCACTGCGCACACTGGATGCGCATCCCCATGAACACCTGCGCCACGTTTTCCGTGACTTTGACGATGTCGGTTTCGATCTGGTAGTAGTTCGTCGCGGGGCTTTTGAACGTGCCGCCACTCGCGCCGAGGAGTTCCTTCACCCATTCGTTCGTCGGCACGTTGCGGGCGATCTTGTCTTGGAGCCACGTGTAGTAAAGCAGCATCGATTTCGGGCTGACCTGCGTGATGCCACCCGAACGAATCTGAAGCAGTTCGGACCACTTCAACACCCAAAGTTCGGCAAACTCTTTGCGGTCGAGCAATTCATCGACGAGCAGTTCTCGCTTGTTCGGCAACGTGCTCACCATGAACTTCGCGTACTCTTCTGGCGAGGGCACAACACCCGTGACATCGACGAACAGACGGCGAACGAAGGTCGCATCGTCGCACAATTCGGACGGTTCGATGCGCAGCTTTTTGAGCTTCGCATTCACCAGCGTGTCGATGTAATTGTTTTCGGGCACGTTCGGAAACGCGAACTGCATCCCCTTCGGCAACGTGATGAACGGCACGCCGATGGTGAACGTCGCGAAGCGAGCCATGATGAACGCTTCACCGCGTTCACCCGCCAGCACGTTGCCGGTGCCGTCGATCTTCGCGGCGTTATCGTTGTTGCTGAGGAATAGTGCCAGCGAAGTGACATCGCGATCCGTGCCATCGGAGTATTTCGCACGCACGACGACTCGCTGCTTTTCTCCTTTGCCATCGAGCACGCCACCGGGTGGGAAGACTTCCATACTGACGGGAGCGGCCACGGTAGGTAGGTCGATCGGAGCATCGGCATCGAGCCAGCGAATGAGCGCCGTGTAATACTCGTCGCCTTCAGCCATCTTTTTGCCGCCCGTGTGCGGCACTTTGCCGGTCGATTTTTCGACGAGCAACGACTCGGCAGGGATCGCGAGGTTGATGCGTCGACCGTTCATTTCGCGGGTGAGGCGGAAGTGGTCGCCATCGGGGTCGAAGCCGAACAGCGACAAACGAAAGCCATCTTTGCCGCGTGCAGCTCCGTGGCAGCCGCCGACGTTGCAACCGCTACGCAAAAAGACCGGCATGACATCGAGCTTGAACGAGATCGGGCGATCCGCGGCCACATTCACGACTTTGACCGGCACTTTCACCGTCTGCCCGGCGAACACCACGACCATCTCCGTCACGCCGTCGGCAACGGGCGTGATCGTGAAGTTGTCGCGTTTGACGAGTGCGGGGTTTGCGAACGCGATCTGCGCTTGTTCGGTGACATCCCGCGTAATGCCGGATAATTCCGTCACTTGCACGACAAACGTCTGCTTGTCTCGCGACGTTTCGAGGTTAATATCGGGCGGGTAAACGGCAACTTTAACGCCCACAACAGCCGGAGCAGGTGCGACCGCAGCCGGAGCAACAGCGGGCGCGACGGGCTTCGCTGCGGGTGCTGGGGCTTGAGCAACGGCCGAGGACACTGCGACGGCAAACGCGATTATCGTAATGGCAAGTCGCATGTTGTAGTTCCTCATGCGTGGTAAGTCCGGTTGTTTCGACGCGATCATTCGGGTTTACTTCTTGGGCACGACGGCGGGTGGCGGCACGGGTGCGGGCTGACCGGCTTTCAGGGCTTTTTCGCGGTCTTCTTGTTCGAGCCGTAGTTGTT
>JAYSKW010000779.1:0-6186 GCA_043726085.1 Limnoglobus sp. | reverse complement strand
CCGTTTCAGCGTGGTACGCCGATCGACTTACCTGTATGTCCTAGATAACGGTGTCGTCATCGCAGACCTGCCCGGTACGGGCGTGACGAAGATTCGCCTGGACAACAAGGCGGGCAACGATGCCATCGTCGATCCGGCCGACTTGACTGTGGTCGAGGTGGGTATTGTCGGTGTGCCCGCAGGGTCGGTTCCCCAAGGGACGCGGGTGAGTGTGAGCAGTTCGACTGACTTCGGCTTCAAGACGGTGCAGAGTGCGCTGCGATTTGATCCTGCAGCCAAAGCCGGTTACACGTGGACGGTTTCTCGCGATGGGGCATTTGTCGAGGAAGTGTCGGAGAAACACGTTAATCCGCAGGTCCGTCCGGGTACGCCGGTATCGCCAGACTTCACGTTCAACGCGAGTATTGCGGGCCAATACACGCTGAAACTGACCGTGACGAAGCTCGATGGCACGACGGCGACGGCCGAAGAATCGTTCGCGGTCACGTTCGTGGCCCCGACCGCGATCACGATCTCTGGCCCTACACAACAGCGAGTCGGAACGGTCGTCACGTTTACTTCGGCATTGACGGGGCCAGGTTCGCACCCGAGCCTCACGACCGACTGGGTAGTGAAGGACAAAGACGGAATCGTTGTCAATCGTTCGACGGGCACGGGTACGTCGTTCACGCCGACTGCGATCGGGTCGTATAAGGTGATCGCGACAGTGACGTTGCCAGACGAATCGCAGTTGACGACGACGCGGACTTTGAACGCGATCGCGCCATCGGGCACCGCGGCCGTCATTCGTGGCGTGCTCGTCGTTACAGGCGGGGCAGGCGCTAACCGCTTCCGCGTGGTCCATGCCAACTCTCGATTGAGTGTATTCGATAACGGGATATTAATCGCCGACCTGTCGGATGTCGGTGCGACGAAGATTCGCCTCGACAACCAAGCGGGGAATGATGCCATCGTCGATCCCGCCGACTTGACGGTAGTCGAGATCGGCATTACCGGCGGGCCTGCGAGTTCCGTTTCGCAAGGCGCTCTCGTGAATGTGTCCAGTTCGATCGACTTCGGATTCACAACGGTAAAGAGCGCGTTGCGGTTCGATCCCGCAGCCAAAGCCGGTTACTTGTGGACGGTGACACGCGACGGGGTCATCGTCGCGCAAGGATCGGAGAAACACGTTAACTCGGCGGCCCATCCGGGTACGAAGGTATCGCCAAACTTTGCCTTCGACGCGGATGTCGCAGGGAAATACACGATGAAACTGGCCGTAACAAAGATTGACGGCACCACCGTGACGGCCGAAGAATCGTTCGCCGTCACGTACGTCGCGCCGAGCGCAGCCACGATTTCTGGCCCCACTCAAGAGCGAGTGGGAACGGCCGTCACGCTAACGTCGGGATTGACGGGGCCAGGGTCGTACCCGAACCACACGACCAGTTGGGTGGTCAAAGACAATCATGGGATCGTCGTCAAGAATTCGACGGGATCGCACGTAACGTTCACGCCGATTGAAATGGGGTCCTACGCGGTGTTCGCGACTGTCACACTGACCGATGGATCGCAGTTGACCACCGCTCGGACTCTGAACGTGGTCGCGCCATCGGGCACGGCGACCATCGTCCGTGGCATACTGGTCGTCACGGGCGGGGCAGGCGACAACCGCTTCAGCGTCGTCCACCGATCTTCGCGGCTGTATGTTGGCGATAACAGCGTCCTCATCGCAGACCTGCCGGATACAGGTGTGACGAAAATTCGCCTCGCTAACAAAGCGGGTCGCGATACCATCGTCGATCCGGCGGACTTGACTGTGATCGAGTTGGGTATCGCTGGCGGCCCGGCGGAATCCGTTCCCCAAGGGAGTCTTGTGAAAGTGAGCAGTTCGATCGACTTCGGATTCATCTCGGTGACGAGGTCGACTGCGAAAGGGGGATACTCGTGGTCGGTAAGTCGCGACGGGCAACAGATCGCGTTCGAATCGAATACTGCGTACACCCCGAATGCCCGTGCGGGGGCGCGAGTTTCTCCGGATTTCGAGTTCGATGCCGATGTCGCAGGTACTTACACGATGACCCTGATCGTGACGAAAACGGACGGCACCCAAGTGAAGTCGATCGAATCGTTCGCGGTGACGTATGTCGCACCGTCGGCGGTCACGATTTCAGGTCCCGTTCAACAGTACATCGGGACGCCTGTTACGTTGTCGTCGGGATTGACGGGGCAAGGCTTGTACCCGAACCTCACGACCGGCTGGGTGGTGAAAGACACAAACGGGATCGTCATCAAGAGTTCGACGGGGCCGAATGTCACGTTCACGCCAAACATTCTCGGCTCGTATACGGTAATCGCGACGGTTGCACTGCCCGATGGGTCGCAGTTGACCAATACGCGAACTGTGAACGCGATCGCGCCATCGGGTACGGCGACCATCATCCGTGGTATACTCGTCGTCACGGGCGGGGCGGGCGACAACCGCTTCGATGTGGACCATGTCGGCTCTCGTCTGATCGTATCCGATAACGGAATGCAAATCGCCGACCTGCCAGATACGGGCGTGACAAAGATCCGCATGGACAACAAGTTGAGGAACGACATCCTCAACAGTACGGCGGGTTTGACGGTAGTGGATTTGGGCATCCTTGGCGGGCCAGCGGGTATCGTTTCCGAAGGCAGTCGCGTGAGTGTGACCAGTTCGATCGACTTCGGTCTCAAGACGTCGACAAAGGCTGGTGCGAAAGGGGGCTACTTGTGGACGGTGACTCGCGATGGGAACCACCTCGCATCGACCTCGCATAGCGTCTACGCCCCGAATTCCCACCCGGGTTCGTCCGTGTCGCCAGACTTCGAATTTGATGCATACGCTCCGGGAACCTACACGATGCGACTGACCGTGACCAAGAGCGACGGCACGACCGTGATGTGTGAAGAGTCCTTCACTGTCGCACCCGCACCGGTGGTTTCGTAAGTCTCATAAGTAGTATTGAACGATCGCGTGCCGTGTGAAGTCGCTGAGGCTTCACACGGCACGCGATCGTTGTGGTCGAGCCGCAGATCCGCCGTTTCGCCGATGATTTCAGATTATTCCCGCATTTCGTGTTAGGTCTCGCGCAAGAACATCACGTGGGGATCACGACTCCCCAATCGCTAACACCACCGAGAGGTTTTCGTCATGTCGAACTGGATCCGCAAGTTGTTCTCCCACAATACCCGTCCGATCACTCGCCGGGCCAATCCCAACACGATTCGGCTCGGCCTGGAAGGACTCGGAACGCGAGTCCTGCCAACGGTCTCGTCGATCGAACTGACCGCGAGCGTCCTCATCATCCGGTCGGACGACAACGGCTCTGCGGTCGACGTGAAGCCCTTTGCCGGCCGCATCAACATCTACGACGGGGGCCGACACATCGGTACCTCGATAGCGTCGAATGTCGTCGCGATCGAGTTCCGGGGTGGCAACGGGAACGACTCGTTCACGAACGCAACGACACTCCCGTCGTCGTTGTACGGCAATGGCGGCTACAACGTCCTGACGGGCGGCAGCGCCCGCGATTATCTGTACGGTGGCAACAGCGATGACACCCTGAACGGCGGCGGCGGCAACGACTACCTTTACGGCAACGGCGGCAACGATCGCTTGACCGGCGAGGCGGGCGACGACAGCATGTTCGGTGGCGACGGGAACGACACTTACCTCTTCGACGCCGACGCCCCGCTCGGGATCGACACCGTCGTCGACAATTCGAACGCCAACAGCCCCGACAACGGCGGAGTCGATACGCTCGATTTCGGTTCCACTTCGGCCGCAATCACGCTGAATCTCAACGCCGCGTATCAGGACGTCAACACCTCGCTGTCGCTGTACCTCGAAGGCACCCGGAGTCTGGAGAACATCGTCGGCGGGGAAGGAAACGACATGTTGGTCGGCAACGAGTACGACAACGTGCTCGGTGGATCGGGCGGAAACGACACGCTCAAGGGCATGCTCGGAAACGACACGCTGAACGGCGGGACCGGTAACGACACTCTCCTCGGAATGGGAGGCGACGACACTCTCGGTGCAAAATTGCAAGGATTCAATCAGGTGGGTGAAGACGGCGACGACATGTTAATCGGCGGTTTTGACAACGACACACTTCGGGGCGGAGACGGTAGCGACACGCTTTGGGGTGGCGCGGGCGACGACGCACTGCGTGGGTGGACGGGTGACGATCGCTACATGTTCGACCCGGACGAGTCGGAAGGCTATAACTCGATTCAGGAACGCGCGGGAAACGGTAACGACACGCTCGACTTCTCCGCCGGGACTTTGCGAGGGGTAAATCTTAGCCTGGCCAACGCTTTCAGAAAACAACAACTCGCCGACGACCTCGCGCTGATCTTCGAATCCTTCGACTCGTCGGCCAGCGAAGTCGAGAACGTCGTCGGCACCCAAGTGGCCGACGGGATTTCGGGTGATAATGCGGCGAACAAAATTGACGGCCTGGGCGGGAACGACGATATTCGTGGCGGCGGTGGCAACGACAACCTGATCGGTGGCGAAGGGAACGATCAGGTGTGGGGCGAGTCCGGTAACGACTGGATTCAAGGCAACAACGGCGACGACACGCTCAACGGCGGTTACGATGACGATTACCTGAGCGGCGGGGCGGGCAACGACACGATGGGTTACTGGCACATTACGAATGGTCAATCCGGCAACGGACCGAACATCACCTTTTATTACTCATTTTACGATGAGCCGGGCAACGATATTCTCGACGGCGGCGAGGACAACGACACCGTCCGGGGCGGCTCCGGGGACGATCAGGTGTGGGGCGGGAGCGGAAACGATACCTTGGGAGCCGTCGTCTTCTTCCGGTACGACTCCCAATACGGTAACGACAAATTCCTCGTCCTCGGCGAAGATGGCAACGATACGCTCCACGGTGGGGCCAACGACGATACCATTCGCGGTGGCTGGGGGAACGATGTGCTCTACGGCGATGCAGGCAACGACTGGCTGGGCGGAGTCGAAGTGACAATTTTCAAAGGTTCCGCCACGAAAGGCGCAATCGTGGAAGAATACGGAGAAGATGGCGACGACACTCTTTTCGGCGGATCCGGGCACGACGTGCTCTGGGGCGGCAAAGGCAAGGACGTCATGGACGGCGGCGGGCAACGGGCGAGCGTTGCCGAGATACTCGCGATCTATGCGGTGGGCGTGAAAGACGGCGTAGACAACAGCATTATCGCAGCCGGGGTGGCGGAGGCCGACTTGATTATCGGCAATGGCGTGGTCATTAATCCTGCCCTCGCATACCTGAACGAGCAAGACGGGAAATCCTGGTAAGCCGCGCTCGCGTTGATGCAGGCTCAAATGCGTGCCGTGTAAAGTCGCCGGGCTTCACACGGCACGCTCGTTGCTACTACACTTTCATCATGACGGCACCTTCGCCGTTGCGTAACGTCACTTGTCGAACGATGGGGCCGAGTGTGCCGTCGGCGCGGAGTTCGCGGTAGTTGCCATTCAAGATGTGCGTGGTGGCAGTCGCGTTGTCGGTGGTGCCAGTGCCTTTGCCGAGCGTGTACGAACGCGGTTTGAACAGCACGAGCGCGTCCGCGTAGTCGCGGGCCAACACGCGATACTGTAGCGCGGCGTTCTGCGGGTCCGCACCGCTGGCGAACGTGTTCATCGTGCCGATCGGCTTGCCGACACTGACGGCTGCGGCGGGCGTCCATTTTTGTTGCCACGACGCAGCCGGGGCAACTCCGCCGTAGAACATCAGATACGTTTTCTGCGGGTCGCCAACGAGGTAGTAATACGAGAGCACCCCCATGAGCGTGCGCGGATCGGTGAGGGCCGTACTACCGGGGTGGCTATCGATCACGACGGATGTGTTACCTGCCGCCAGCCGTTGGCCGATGAGGTCCGCGAGATCGCCGACCTGCGTCCAGTTCGCTTCGGTGGGGCGAATCGCGAATTCCTCAAAGGCGATACCGGCGGCCTGCGTGACCGCGTTGGCCTCGGTTCGTGCGCCGGACGTATTCGCCAACAGTATCTTCCCGCCGATGCTGTTGCGGACGGCGGCGACCAACGCGGCGGTCTCCGTGCTGAACGTCGTCGTGGCTTCGAGAACCGGCGTACCCGCGAACGGGAGTTTGCCGTTTGCGTTGTCCAAAAACAAGCCGTCGGCGAGCGGGTTCTCGGCGAGTTGGCGT
>JAYSKW010000778.1:0-6046 GCA_043726085.1 Limnoglobus sp. | reverse complement strand
ACCCCGCTCGACGGTGCTAATTTTACGCCACGCCCGCCGATCATTCGTGCCCGGCGATCGTTGCGTTCGCGCCGCCGACACAATCGATCCGGATAGGCCGCAAAGATCGCCCGCAACAACGCCGTGGGGTCGTCGGTTTCGGCGTGGAGATTCCTCGAACGCAACAACTGATTTCGCGCATCGAGCACGCCGCGAACGCCACCGCGGTGGAGTGTACCGAGGTGAGAATGCAACCGCCCCGTTCGTTCAAATTCTTCGACGACTTCGACGCGGTCGAGCAAGTCCGATTCGGTCGAAGTGGCCGTTTGATTCGAGTCGGTTTCGCGAACGAACGGGTCGCGGTCCGAGAGGAGTGCCGCCGCCAGTGCCGCACGGCGAACGCAGCCGAGGCGTTCGCCTTCGACGAGCATTCGCCCGAGTCGCGGATGCAACGGTAACGCCGCGAGTTGCTGGCCGATGTCCGTGAATTGGCTGTTTTTATAGGCTCCGAGCAAGCTCAGCAGATCGGTCGCTTGCTTCAGGGCTTCCGGTTTCGGCGGGTCGATCCACGGGAACGCGGCGAGGTCGGTTTCGCCCATTGCGAGCAGTTGCAGCACCGCCGGCGCGAGATCGACGCGGCGAATTTCGGGTTCGGTCACATCGGGCCGCGCACGCTGGCTCGCTTCGTCCCAAAGGCGAACACACGTACCCGGTTGTGTACGCCCCGCCCGCCCCGCCCGCTGATCGGTCGACGCTTTCGAGATCGGCACCAACCGCAGTCGATCCATACCGATGCTAGCGTCGAACTCCATCTGTCGCGCGAAGCCAGTATCGATGACGACCGTCACGCCGTTGACCGTTACCGACGTTTCTGTGACGTTCGTTGCGAGGACGATCTTTCGCCGTTCGTGTTTCAGAAGTGCGCGATCTTGCTCCTCCGGCGAGAGTTCGCCATGAAGTGGCAGAATGAGTAAATTTCGCTCACTGGCAAGCCGTTCCAGTTGCTCTTCGGTTTGGCGAATCTCGCGCAATCCCGGTAAGAAAACGAGTATGTCTCCCTTGAAAGAATCGATGTTGTCGCGAACCGTTTGGGCGGCGGCTTCGGTGATGGGCGTGTCGGAGCGACGAGCGCGATAGCGAATATCGACGGGGTACGTTCGCCCCTGACTGACAACGGTCGGACAGTCGCCGAGATACTTCGCGACGGCGTCCGTATCGAGCGTGGCGGACATCACGACCGCACGCAGTTCAGGCCGCACCGTTTGGCGAAGGAGCCGCACCATGCCAAGCGCGAGGTCGGCTTCGATACCGCGTTCGTGGAACTCATCGAAGACGATGCACGATACCGATTCGAGGAACGGGTCGTCGTGGAACATTCGCAGCAAGATACCGGGCGTGACGCAAATTACCTTCGTATTCGGCCCGAATTTCTTGTCGAAGCGCACGCTGTAGCCGAACGTCTGCCCGAGTGGTGTGCCGTGTTCGTGGGCCATGCGTCGGGCCGCAGCGCGGGCCGCGACGCGGCGCGGTTCGAGGACGATCACGCGGCCTGTGCCATCGATCAGCGCGGGTGGAACGCGGGTCGTTTTGCCCGCTCCGGTCGGCGCGTGAAGCACGACCGCATTGCGTTCGCGGAGCCGGGCGAGCAGTTCGGGAAGGACGTCGTCGATCGGAAGTTTTTCGAGGTTCATGCGAAGGGGATTGTAGCGAGCGACGGCGGATGTATACTCTTGCACTATCAAACTACTTGGAGGTACCCGTACGTTGGACAAACCCCCGTCTGGTCGGTCGTTTGGCCTCGCTGCCATTCTGTTTCTCTCGCTCACTGTGCCTGGCATCGCACAAGATGCCAACCGCAAATCGTTCCGTTGGGGAACCGATCCCACCGGTGGCGCGCCATTTATTTATGCCGACAACGATGGCAAATTCATCGGCTTTGAAGTCGATTTTGCCGAGTATCTCTCGAAACGAATCGGTCGCAAAAGCGAGTTCGTGAAAGGCGATTGGGACAAACTCCCGCAGCTACTCGATCAGCCCGTTACCGATGACGAAGGGATCGATGCCGTCCTGAATGGCTACGAATTCAGTGCGGATCTATCGAAATCGTACGCGCCATCGCGGCCGTACTATGTCTATCGCATTCAACTTCTCGCCCATAAAGACGACGACACCATCGAAGATTGGGTCGATCTCGTCGCGCGGAACGGCAAACCGGGCAAGAGCGTCGGCGTACTAGGAGGCACCGCAGCCCATGCGTACCTCAACGCGCGATTCGAGTATCGCATCGATCTGAAAATCAACCCCGATGTCGCGACCGTGATCGGCCTCGTCAAGGATAAACGCCTCGATGCCACGGTGCAGGACAGCCCCGCCGCCCGTTATTTTCTGCGTGAAATACCGCAACTCAAAAGCATCGGCGAAGCGGTGAAGCCGGGGTTTTACGTGCTTTATGTGCGAAAAAACGATGCGAAACTGCTCGCGGCGATCGACGAGGCGATCCGCGATGGCGTTCGCGATGGCACGCTGAAAGCGATCTACGACAAGTACGGTTTGTGGAACGAAGACCAGGAACGCCTCGCCTACTGGGCGAGCAAACCGTGGCCACCGATTGAAGCCGATGCGGTGGTAAGCGACGCGAAGGACGATAAAAACGTCGAGCGAAAAAGCCCGCTGCCCCGTCTCGCATGGGAACTCGCGCAAGCCGCGCTGATGACGATCAAACTCTCGGTGCTGTCGTTTCCGCTGGCGATGGGCATCGGCTTACTCGTGGCCGTCGGGCGTGTGTTCGGCCCGCGCTGGCTCGGCACGCCACTTGGCATTTACGTCGAAGTCGTACGTGGAACGCCACTGCTTTTGCAGCTCTATTCGATGTTTTATCTGCTGCCACCGGCGCTCGCATGGCTGGATATGCACGGCGTCTGGTTGCCGATCACGTCGCTGAGTCCGCTTCAGGCGGGTGTGCTCGGGTTAGCACTCAACTACTCGGCTTACGAGGCGGAGAATTATCGTGCGGGGTTGCTCGCGATCCCACGCGGGCAGATGGAAGCGGCACTCTCGCTTGGCATGACGCCACTCACCGCGATTCGCCGCGTAATCGTCCCGCAAGCGGCTCGACTCGTCATCCCGCCGGTTACGAACGACTTCATCGCGCTGTTCAAAGACACCTCGGTTTGCAGTGCGATTCTCATCACCGAACTGACGCGAAAGTACAACGAACTCTACAACTTCAACCGCGACTACATCGTCGAACTCGTGTTCATTACCGGCGGACTGTACCTACTGATGAGCTACCCGCTCGCACTGGCTGCCCGTTCGCTGGAGACGCGACTTTCGGTGCAGAAAACGGGAGGCAAGCCATGATTGAAATTGCCAACCTCGTGAAGTTCCACGGTTCGAATCGCATCCTCGCGGGTGTTTCGCTCGTCGTCAACAAAGGCGAAGTGACTGCACTCGTCGGACCATCGGGTGGCGGTAAGAGTACGCTGTTACGATGTATCAACGGGTTGGAAAACTTCGATACGGGCACGATTCGCATCGGCGAGATGACACTGCAAGGCACTCTCGGGAAACCGCATCCGAAGGCCGCACTGTTGAAATTACGCCAGACGGTGGGGATGGTGTTCCAGCAGTTCAACCTGTTCCCGCACATGAGCGTACTCGAAAATGTGATGACGGGGCCACGCTACGTTCTTGGCCGAACGATTGCGGAAGCGGAAGCAACCGCGAAAACGCTACTCCACCGCGTCGGCTTGGCGGATAAGTTGCACGCGAAGCCGGGGAACCTGTCTGGCGGGCAGCAACAACGTGTTGCGATTGCTCGCTCGCTTGCGGTTAACCCGTCAGCGATATTATTCGACGAACCAACGAGTGCCCTCGACCCACAAATGGCGAACGAAGTGCTTGCCGTGATGCAAGATTTAGCCAAAGACGGCCAGACGATGATCGTCGTCACGCACGACATGGACTTCGCCGAACGCGCCACGGTCGTCCACCGGATGGTGGCCGGAACCATCGCCAAATCCGGCACGCCACGCGAAGTCCTCGGCTAAGAGTTATGACAGGATCTACAGGATGAAAACAGGATTTATAAGCAATTTTAATGTTTGTATCCTGTTAATCTTGTAAATCCTGTCTGAAGTATACATACGAACAATACACGAAATAGAAACGAACATGAAACACACAGGAACATTTATGAACACGCAATTGATTCGCGTCGGGCACTCTCCGGACCCCGACGATGCGTTTATGTTTCACGCGCTGGCGAACGATAAGATCGACACCGGCCGGTTTCGATTTACGCACGAACTTCAGGACATCGAGACGCTCAATCGTCGCGCGCTCAAGGGCGAACTCGACGTTACAGCCGTGAGCATTCATGCCTATGCCTACTTGCTGGACAAATACGCCTTGCTGCCGAGCGGGTGTAGCATGGGCGACAAGTACGGGCCGATGGTCGTGAGCAAAAAAACGCTACCCATCGCCGATTTACCGAACGTGAAGATTGCCGTGCCGGGCACGATGACGACGGCATTCCTCGCACTCAAATTACTCTTGCCGCAGGGCTTCGAGTACGAGGTGGTGCCGTTCGATGAAATTCTGCAAGTCGTCGAATCGGGCCAGTTCGACGCGGGGCTGATCATTCACGAAGGGCAGTTGACATTCCAGAATCAGGGCCTCAGCCTCGTCGTCGATCTCGGCGTATGGTGGCACGAAAAGACCGGCTTGCCGCTGCCACTCGGTGGCAACGTCGTGCGTCGTGATCTTGGCCACGAAACGATTTCGGAAGTGAGCCGGTTACTGAAGCAGAGCATTCAGTACGCGCTCGATCACCGCAAGGAATCGCTCGAACACGCATTGAAGTACGCCCGCGATATGGACATTAGCTTAGCGGATCGATTCGTGGGGATGTACGTCAATGAATGGACGCTCGATTACGGCGAGCGGGGCCGCGAGGCAGTGCGACGATTGCTCGATGAAGGGTACAAAGCGGGTATCATCCCGTCGCCGACGCAGGTGGAATTCGTCGAATAGTGCGTGCGGGAAAAGCCCAAACCGATGGGCTTTTCCGCTCGTTCCAGATATGCTCATCAGCAACAAGGCCCGTCCGCTCCGCGACCGTTTGCCATGCAACCGCTCTTCACGTTTGTGACACCACCCGCACGTTGCGGTTACCTGCCCGAACAACAGTGGCAGTTGCGTTACGACATCGTTAGCGCACTGACGCCGGCCGAGTATCTGCAACGCATGAAAGACGGCTGGCGTCGGTTCGGCTTCTCGTTGTTTCGGCCCGAGTGCCCCAGTTGCCGGGCGTGCCAAGTGATTCGCGTTCCCGTGGATCGATTCCGCATGAATTCGAGCCAGAAACGCGCAAAGCAGCGGAACGCGAATGAGATTCGCATCGAGATCGGGACGCCCATCGTCACCGATGAAAAATTGCAACTTTACGACCGCTATCACGCATATCAGGCGGAAGCGAAAGGGTGGCCCGAACGCGACCCGGAAACGCCCGGCGACTACGTCGAATCGTTTGTGGCGAACCCGATTCCCACCGAAGAATGGTGCTATTACCTCGACGATACGCTCGTCGGCGTGGGCTACGTCGATGTCGTGCCGGAGGGACTGTCGGCGATCTATTTTTATTACGAGCCGGAGCTACGCGATCGCTCGCTCGGGACGTTTAATGTGATCTCGATTATCGAGTCGGTGCAGGCGCGGAAACAGCCTCACTTGTACCTCGGTTTTTACGTCGAAGGCTGTCGGTCACTGGCTTACAAAGCGAACTTTCGACCGAACGAATTGCGCGATTCGGATGGGACTTGGCACGACTTCCAGTGATGTTTCGGTGAGGTCTTTACCAATCGTTTCGGAAACTAATATAGCTAGTCATCATGCGAAACCGGCGCGAACCGAATTCGCGAGTCCGACGTACCGGACTCATCATCCGTCTATTGCCGCCCGCCGACGCTGTGGGGTGGTCTTCATCTGCGATGCATCGGAGAGATGTTCATGTCCGAGACCGTCGTCGAAACGCGAAACCTGACCAAGATTTATCGAGACTTCTGGG
>JAYSKW010000777.1:0-2336 GCA_043726085.1 Limnoglobus sp. | reverse complement strand
AAAAACGCTCTCAGATTCGCCGGAACTGCCGATCGAGTTCGCTTCGGCTGAACGATAGCGATGTGGGCCGGCCGTGCGGGCAGTGGTGCGAATCTTCGGCCATGTCGCGCAACTGCAATAGGTACGCGATTTCCTCTTGCGTCAGTTTGTCGCCCGCTTTCACGGCCGCTTTGCACGCCATCGTTGCTAACAGGTGATCGAGCAACGCTTCCTTGGCGGGCAGGCGTTCCTTCGAGATCAGGTAATCGATCGCACTTTGCAGAATCACGTGGGGCGGCTTCCGCGAAAGTAGCGTTGGGTAGCTCGATAGCAAGATCGTGTTTCCGCCAAAGTCTGAGATTTCCAAGCCGAGGCGTTCCAGTTCGTCTTTCGCTTCCAGCACCATCGCGGCTTGGTCGGCGGGCAGATCGATCGGTTCCGGGATTAGCAACCGCTGCACTTCGAGTTTGCCATCGCGAATCCGCCGCCGCAGTTGTTCGTACAAGATGCGTTCGTGCAGCGCGTGCTGATCGATCACGAGCATACCGTCGGCGGTTTCGAGCACGAGATACGCATCGTGAACCTGCAACGCTGTGCCGGGCGGCGGCACCGGGAAAGGCTGCGGTGGCAATGCTTCCAGCAGCGTCGGTTCCGGAGTTTGCATGGCAACAAGCACTTCCGGCGCAACGACGTGAATCCGCTCGGTAGCAAACGGGATCGTCGCGGTTCGCGGTACCGTTACTGGCACGAACGGGTTCGCAATCGGGTTTGCGAACCGGTCCCCTAGCGACATGTCTTCCCACGGCGCGAGCGTTGAATCCGCCAGTTCCCGGCGTGGCGACATCGGGGCATCGGCTTCGGGGCCATCGGGCACTTTCAGTTTCGGAACGAGGTTTTCCTTGAGTAATCGCGTCTTCACCGTTGCCCGTATCAGCGAGAATATCAGCGAGTTTTCGCGGAAGCGCACTTCGGATTTCGTCGGGTGAACGTTGACATCCACGGTGTCCGGGGGCACCGTCAGGAACAGGAAGCCGATGGCGTGGCGGCCCGTCATCAGCAAGCCGCGATAGGCGTCTTGCAGTGCGTACGCAAGGCTGCGGTCGCGGAACCAACGCCCGTTTACGAACAGATATTGCAGCTTCGCGTTGCCCCGGTCGCAGACGGGATCGGCGATGAACCCCGTCAAACGGTGCAGTCCTGGGCCGGAGTCGATTTCATACACTGCGTTGCGGATTTCGCCGCCGTAGAACAGGCCGATGCGCTCGCGCAGATTCGCGGATGCAGGCACTTCGTACACCGATTTCCCGTTGTGCCGCAACAAGATGTGCAGCGTCGGGTGCGACAGCGCGATCCGCGTAACGGTTTCGGAGACTTGGCCGAGTTCGGTGGCGATGCTTTTGAGAAACTTCTTGCGAACGGGCACGTTGTAGAACAGGTGCCGCACTTCAATACGGGTACCGGTGGAACCACCCCACGGCCGCACATCGGAGAGTTCGCCACCATCACAGCGGATTTCCGAACCGCATTCGGCATCGGTGGCCCGCGATTGCAGCGTCACTTTGGCAATGCTGCCGATCGAAGCGAGTGCCTCGCCGCGAAAGCCCATCGTGCCGATGCGAAATAGATCCTCCGCATCGGTGAGCTTGCTGGTCGCGTGAGACGTCAATGCGAGTGCGAGATCGTCGGCCACAATGCCACGCCCGTTATCGACGACGCGAATCAGTTCGGTGCCGCCCTGATCGAGATCGATATCGATCCGCGTGGCCCCGGCATCGATCGAGTTTTCCAGCAACTCTTTCACGACGCTCGCGGGCCGTTCGACGACCTCCCCCGCCGCGATCTTCGCGATGACATTGGCAGACAGTTGGCGGATTCGTGTCATGCTTATCGAACACCCCGTATTGCGATTCTCCTCGTGATAATTTAGCAACCCTACAGCCTACGGGCGCGATTTGTTTCGATTTGCTTCTGCCATCGAAACTCCCCGGTGGAGCTTCAAATTATCACAGCGAGTGGCGCGAATCGTAGTGAAACTAAAACGCGATAGTAGTGGCCCATATGTGGGCCGCTACTATCGCGCGTAATGTCAGTCGAACGACGAGACTAGTGCCGTTGCACTGCGGTGAACAACTCGGACATCTTGATGCCGAGAGCCAAGCAGATTCGGTAGAGCGTCTCGATCGAGGCCGAGTTCTTGCCGAGTTCGATCTGGGACAAGTACCCGAGCGACACGCCGGTTCGTTCGGACATGTTCGACAGCGTGTACCCGAGACCCTTGCGGCGTTCGCGGATTGCGGAGCCGAGCGATTCGCGGAGCGCTTCTTCGGTCATGCGCAGGAGGCCCTTGCTCTCCAGGC
>JAYSKW010000776.1:0-15714 GCA_043726085.1 Limnoglobus sp. | reverse complement strand
ATTTCGTACCCCGGCTTCTACACGGCGGCGGGGATGATCGACGCGCACCCGGCGCTCAAAGCCTGCTCGCCGCAAGCCCCCGTGACGGACTGGTTCATTGGCGATGACTTCCACCACAACGGCTGCCTGTTCCTGCCGCACGGCTTCAACTTCATGGCGGCGTTCGGCAAAATCCGCCCGGAACCGTCGGCGAAGTTCGGCCGATTGCCGTTCGATCACGACACACCCGATGGCTACGATTTCTTCCTGCAAATGGGGCCGCTCGCCAACGCGGACAAGAAATACCTCAAGGGTGAAATCGCGTTCTGGAACGAGATGATGGCGCACGGCACCTATGACGAATTCTGGAAGTCGAAGAACATTCGGCAGCACCTCAAGAACATCCGTCCCGCCACGATGACTGTCGGCGGTTGGTACGATGCGGAGAACCTGTTCGGGTCGCTCGAATGCTACAAGAACACCGAGCGCGGCAGTCCGGAAAATGCGAACAATTTCCTCGTGATGGGGCCGTGGGATCATGGCGGTTGGAGCCGTGGCGAGGGGTCGTCGTTGGGGAACATCCGGTTCGGTTCCAAGACGGCCGAGTTTTATCGCGAGAAGATCGAACTGCCGTTCTTCAAGAAGCTCCTGAAGGGCGAAGGCGAGTTCGTGGCACCGGAGGCGTGGGTGTTTGAATCGGGCACAAATGTCTGGCGGAAGTACGATGCATGGCCGCCGAAAACGACGCAGAAAACCGAGTTCCACCTGAACCGCGGCGGACGCCTCGAGACGACGTTCGAGACCGGATCGCCGACGAGCGACGAGTTCGTTTCGGACCCCGCAAAGCCGGTGCCGTTCCTCGAACGAACGACGGTGAAAATGGATTACGAATACATGGTCGCCGACCAGCGCCACGCCTCGCGCCGCCCGGATGTGCTCGTCTACCAGACGCCGGTTTTGAAGGACGATCTGACGCTGAGTGGGCCGATCGACGTGCAGTTGCAAGTGAGCACGACCGGCACCGATGCGGACTGGGTGGTGAAGGTCATCGATGTGTACCCCGCCGATGCCCCCGATGCCGACCCGAACCCGGTGGGCGTGCGGATGGGGAACTTCCAGATGCTCGTTCGCGGCGAGCCGTTCCGCGGCAAATTCCGCAATGGGTTCGAGACACCCGAAGCGTTCGAGCCGAACAAGATGACTTCAGTGAAATTCACGATGCCGGACATCTGCCACACGTTCCGCACCGGTCACCGCTTGATGGTCCACGTGCAAAGCAGTTGGTTCCCACTCGTCGACCGCAACCCGCAAACCTTCTGCGACATTTACAAAGCGAAGGAAGCCGACTTCCAGAAGCAGACGCACCGCATCTGGCAAACCGGTGACGCCACCACGAGCGGTATCTGCGTGCGGGTCGTGAAATAGTCAGAGAACGAACAATCGGTATGAATGAAGGGATGCCGAATCCTCCAAAAAATCCACTCTCCGTCCCCATGGCTGACAACATCTTTGCCCCGGGCCCGAAGCCGAACTGCGTGCGGGCGATGGATGGCAGCATTCGCACGGTACCCGATGGTTGGGTGCTCGTGCCGCCTGGCGATCCCGCGGTTACGCGGCGGGTGAAAGCGGCGGGCGAGCATTGGATCGTTCAAGAGAAACGCGGCCGCAAGACGTTCTCGCGCGGCATCTGGACGGCGGCCGCTACCGTTGAACGCATCCGTGCGGACCTCGAAGCGGAGCGATCCACGGAGAGTTTCGCAAAGAAGAAAGTCGCGGATGCCCAGCGCCGCGAAAAGGCACAAGATGCCTACGTCGAGGATTTCCACGGCGCAGTGATCGCGTTTTTGGCATTTCACACAAGCCACGCCGAGATTGCCACGCAACTCGCGGAAGCCGTCACCGCACATGCCACGCCGGTCGGTAGTGGCACCGTGGCCCGCACGAAACGCATCCCCGTTGAAGAACGTGCCGAAGCCGCCGTCATCGCCTGGATGCGACACCAAACCACCGGCTACGACGGTATGGCGATTCCCCGCGTCAAAGGCGAACGCCGCGAAGTCCGCCGAATGCTGGCCCGGCGATCCCACGAATTACTCGCACATTATCGCAAAGGCAATCCCATCCGCGACGACTGCCCTTTGAAAATCGCGATCAAACTTCAGACAGGATTAGCAGGATTCACAGGATAAAATTAGGAACTATTAAACACAAAATTCTGCTTTCAAATCCTGCTAATCCTGCTAATCCTGTCTGAAAATCCGAAAATCCGGGATGCGTTTCCCCGCGGCGCGGCTCTGTTATTGCGTTGGAGTCTTCATCACGGGTGTGCCATGCGGTCGGGTTCTCTTGCGTATTTGTTGACGCTCGCTACGGACGATACTTCGGTTCCGGATGCGGAGTTGCTCGCGCGATTTGCCGGCAACGGCGATGCCACGGCGTTCGAGTTGCTCGTTCGTCGGCACGCGGATCTCGTCTGGCGGGTCTGCCGGAGCAAGTTGCCGCACGATGCCCATTCGGCCGAAGATGCCTTTCAAACGACGTTTTTGGTGTTGGCGCGGAAGGCAGGTTCGGTGCGGGGATCGTCGGTTTCGGGCTACCTGTTTCGGGTCGCGCGAAATGCGGCGCTCCGGGTGCGAAAGCGCGTCGGGAACGTGGCCGAATCAACCGTGGAAATGGGCGTGGAACCGGCGGAGTCGAACGAATGTTCGGTGGCGGTCATCGAGGAAGTCGAACGGCTTCCGGACAAGTTTCGCTTGCCGGTGTTGCTCTGTTTCTTCGAGGATTGCACGCACGTCGAAGCGGCGAACCGGCTCGGTTGGGCGGTCGGCACAGTAGCGAGCCGACTGGCCCGCGCCAAAGATCGCTTGCGGGTTCAACTGACCCGTCGGGGTATGGCACTCCCCGCAATTCTGGCCGGTGTCAGCGTTCCGGCTGCAACGGTGCGGGCCGCAGTAATGATGGCGACGACCCCGTCGGCGGTGCCGACACTTTTGGCCGAACTTTCACGCGAGGTCTCGATCGTCATGGCGAATGCAAAAGCGAAATGGATCGGTGGCGGAATTCTAGCGGCACTGCTGCTGACCAGCGGCGTCGGGATGATGGCGCTCACCGCAGGCCCCGGCCCCGAAGAACCGAAACCGGCCACAAAAGACAAGCCGGTAGCGAAAGCGCCCGCGCCCGAAACGCCAGAAGCCACCGAGCTGAAGAAACTGCAAGGCGTGTGGCGCGTCACGAAACTCGAGGTAGGAAAGGATGTCGCGCCGGCGATAGCAATCGAGCCGATGCGCTGGGAGTTCGTCGGCGATACCGCCATAACCATCGATGGCCGCGGTGAAAGCGGGAAACAGAAAATGCAGGTCGTACTCGATCTTACCAAGTCGCCGAAACGAATGACGTGGACGGCAATCAAGAAACCAGCATTGAAGCTCGAAGAAGCGAACGACAACGACAATTTGAAAGTGATTTACGAGTTGAATGGCGACACACTTCGCATTTGCACACCCTCCCCCGGCAAAACGTTTCCGACCGAGTTCAAGGTGGAGAAAGGCACAGACATGGGGCTGATCGAACTCGAACGGGTGCCCGAGAAAATGAAGCCAGAAGACGTCGAGTTGAAGAAACTACAGGGCGTGTGGAAGGTGACGCGGTTGGAAACCGGACGCGGTGTTGCACCGGCCAAGGAAATCGAGCCGATGCGATGGGAATTCGTCGGCGATACTCTCTTCACCATCAATGGCCCCGAAGAAAACCAGAAGCTGAAAATGCAGGTCGTGCTCGATGTCTCAAAGTCGCCAAAACAAATGACGGCGACTGGACGCACGAAAACCCGGGAATCTGTTGTGGAGAACAAGGCGGAAGGGATTTACGAGCTGAAAGGCGACACACTGCGATTTTGCACATCTGCCCCCGGCAAACCCGTCCCGACCGCGTTCAAAGTGGAGAAAGACTCAGACTCAGGGCTGATCGAATTCGAACGAGTGCCCAAACGTATCCGCGAGTTGAAAGACTTGTCCGGCGAGTGGAAGGTGACACCGGATGGGAAGCCAGATGATTACGGCACGGTCGACATTTACCGCGATGTGATCTGGATGACCGACGAAAGCAAAACCGAGAAAGCCATCATCGCCCTGGATATTGAAAAGAGCTTCCTCGACATCACGCCGATCACCGGCCCGATCGCGGTGCGCGGCAAGCCGATGCTTGGCCGGTTCACCTGGAAAGACGGCAAACTGACGATCTACTCGGGCGCTCCCGGTGCCGAGCGACCGGCGGAGGCGAAAGCGGGCGAAGGCGTGACGGTGGCCGTCATGGTTCGGGCCGCCAAGAAGTGAGTGGTTTCGGCCCGTTAGACGTTTCGCCACGCCGCGTTGGCCAAACTCGGGAGTGAGACTCGCAAAATCAGGGTGTTTCGGTTACACTCTGTGCGAGGCGCAAAACTAGGCGATTGAAAGGCTAAAATGTGAGCAATCATCCGAACAAGCACATTCGGGACGCAGTCGAGTATGCCATCGAAAGGGATTGGCGGCTTGTAAAGTCTGGTCCGCGCGCCCATGCTTGGGGACGATTATATTGCCGTACACAATCGCGTGGCGGATGTATCATTACTGTCTATGGCACGCCGCGAGTTCCCGAGAACCACGCATTTACCATTCGTCGCTTCGTCGACGCTTGTCCGCACTGAAGGAGCCATCGGCATGAAAACTTACGAGTTTGACGTCGTTCTGAAAGGGATTGCCGAGATCACCGACGTTCAGGCAGATGCCTTGTTTTCGGCAGGATGCGACGATGGGACGCCTGCGTCCAGTGACGGTCGTGCTTGGATTCATTTCGACCGGGAATCGGACTCACTCGAAGAAGCGATTCGCTCCGCCAGCATACAGGTACAGTCGGCCGGTTTTCTCGTGGCCAAAGTCGAATTGGATGCGAACTCCGCAGTCTCAATAGGTGTTTGAGTCCGGGATACCTACCCAAAATCGACCCGAAGGATAACACGTTCCCTGTGGTTCCCACTCACACCTCAAGGAACTCTCCCATGCCTCGTATCACACGGCGACATATGATCCAAGCGTCGGCGGCGATCGGCACGGCCACGGCACTTCCCGCGGTGGCGGCTGAGGGCGTTGCGAAAAATGGCCGCATCAAACACTCGATCTGTTCCTGGTGCTTCACGGCACGCGGCGAGAAATGGAGCTTCGAGAAGGTTTGCGAAGTCGCTACATCACTCGGCGTGCCGTCGGTCGAACTCGCGATGCCGAGCGACTTCCCCACGCTGAAGAAGCACGGCCTCGTGAGTGCTATCACCTCGAACGGCATGGGCTTCCCGCGCGGCTTCAACAACCTCGCACACCGCGACGAACTCGTGACGAAGACGAAGTCGGTGATCGATGCGTGTGCCGAGGCGAAGTTCCCGAGCGTCATCGGTTTCGTCGGCATGAAGTGGAACAAACCCGAAGACCCCAAGAGCGGCGAGATTTCCCGCGACGATGCCTTCAAAAACTGCGTCGAAGGGATCAAGCTCGTTGCTGGGCACGCCGAGAAAGCGGGCATTACGCTTTGCATCGAGCATCTGAACAGCCGCGACGGTTCGGACCCGATGACCGGCCACCCCGGCTATCAGGGCGACGATCTCGACTGGGTGATGTCGATCATCCGGAAAGTCGGTTCGCCACGGGTGAAGTTGCTGTTCGACATTTACCACGTGCAGATCATGCACGGCGACCTGATCCGTCGGATCGAAGAGTGTAAAGAGCTGATCGGCCACATCCACACCGCCGGGAATCCGGGCCGCGGCGAACTCGACGAGAATCAGGAAATCCACTACCCCGCCGTGATGAAGAAGTTGGTGCAAATCAAGTACGATGGCTACGTCGGCCACGAGTTCATCCCGACGCGAAACCCACTGGCCGGGTTGAAGCAGGCGATCGCGGCGTGCGATGTGTAACGTGGCCCGCGCACAATTCTCGGATTTCATTACGATCGCAGAGATCGTAAGATGAGGGTTCGACGTCATCCGGAGAACTGCTACATGCGCCATTTTTCGTGCGATCTGTGTGGGAAGACACTCACCCCTCATTGCGATAACCACTACGCGGTGCGAATCGAGGGGTTTGCGATAACCGAGACGGCGGAGTTCGATGCCGCAGCCGACACCGATGCCGTCGAAGAGATGGATGAACTGTTGTCTGAGATGGAACGCAACGAATCGCAAAGCGACTTCGAGACCGTCGAAATGTCTCCCGTGTTCGCCAAAAAAGAGTACGACCTCTGCGGACACTGTTACGCCAAATTCCTGTCCGACCCACTCGGGTTAGATTCCCGTCGCAAGTTACCATTCAGTCGCAATTAGCTTCGAGCGGTCAGCGGTCAGTACGCCTACGGCTTTCAGCGATCAGCCAATCTCAAACCAGTTTTGATGAAAGCTGATCGCCGACCGCTGAAAGCTGATAACAGGAGTCTTCGACGATGGATTTTCGGCGTGATGGTGTTGCGGGTCTCGTGGTGTTTCTGGTGGCGTTACCGTTGTGTCTGGGGGTTGCGCTCGCATCGAATGCGCCTCCGTTTGCGGGTCTTGTTGCCGGGATCATCGGCGGCATCCTGGTCGGGTTTGCGAGTGCCTCGCAAACGAGCGTCAGCGGGCCTGCGGCGGGGTTGGCGGCTGTGGTGGCCGCACAGATTCTCAGTCTCGGCTCGTTTGAAGCATTCCTACTTGCGGTCACGCTCGCGGGGTGTATTCAAATTGGCCTCGGCTATCTGCGCATGGGCTTCATCGCGGCGTTCTTTCCATCGAGCGTCATCAAAGGACTCCTCGCCGCCATCGGTATATTGCTGATCCTGAAGCAGATTCCACACGTCGTCGGCCACGATGCGGACCCCGATGGCGAAATGGCTTTCCAGCAACCCGACAAAGAAAATACCTTCAGCGAACTGTTGAATACGTTCGACGATTATCAGTACGGGGCGATGGCAATCGGCATACTCTCGCTGCTGTTGCTGTACGTCTGGGGGAAGTGGAAGCGGCTCAAGGATTCGTCGCTCCCCTCTTCGCTCGTCGTCGTGCTGTTCGGAGTCGGTGCCAACCTATTGCTCCGACATTTTAATCTGTGGGTGATCGAGCCGAGCCACCTCGTTCAAGTCGATATTGCGAATTCGTCGACGGAATTCTTCCAGTTGTTCAAGACGCCCGATTTCTCGCAATGGTCGAACCGTGCGATCTATATCGCGGCGATTACGATTGCCATCGTGGCCTCGTTGGAAACGCTTTTGAACCTCGAAGCGGTGGACAAAATCGATCCGCTGCAACGCACTTCGCCGCCGAACCGCGAACTCATCGCACAGGGGATGGGGAACATCGTGGCGGGGCTGATCGGTGGATTGCCCGTCACGTCGGTGATCGTGCGCAGTTCGGTGAACATCAACGCGGGTAACAAATCGAAAGCCTCCGCAATCATCCACGGCGCGCTGCTACTGATCTGCGTCGCGCTGTTGCCGCACTGGTTGAATCTGATTCCGAAATCGTGTTTGGCCGCGATTCTGATCTTCACCGGATACAAACTAGCCAGCCCAAAACTCATCCGCGAAATGTCGAAAGCAGGCCGCGCGCAGTTCATTCCATTCATCGTTACGGTGCTGGCGATCGTGTTCACCGACTTGCTCATCGGCGTGATAATCGGCCTCGCCATCAGCATCGGTTTCATTTTGCAAAGCAACTTTCGCAGGCCGATCCGGTGCGTCGTCGAGAAGCACCTGAATAATGAAGTCGTCCGTATCGAGTTGGCCAACACCGTCAGTTTCCTCAACCGGGCCGCACTCGATCAGGCACTCAACGACGTGCCATCCGGCGGGCACGTTCTCATCGACGCGGAGACCACCGATTACATCGACCCCGATGTTCTTGCGCTCATTCGCGACTACACGGATGTGACTGCACCCACGCGAAACATCGCGGTCAGCCTCGTCGGATTCCGCACGGAGTACAAGCTCCATAACCGCACGCACTACATCGATTATTCGACACGCGAACTGCAAAACGAACTGACACCGCAGCAAGTGTTGAACATTTTGAAAGACGGCTACGAGCGGTTTCGGAACGGCGAGAACCTGACTCGCGACATTCATCGGCAGATTCGCGCCACCGCTTCGGGGCAGCATCCGCTGGCGGTCATTTTGAGTTGCATCGATTCCCGCACGCCGGCGGAATTGATATTCGACCTCGGTGTCGGCGACATTTTGAACGTGCGTATCGCAGGCAACGTGACGACCGAGGAAGTGATTGGCAGCCTGGAATATAGCTGTGCGGTGGCCGGAGCGAAATTGATACTCGTGATGGGCCACACGCGGTGTGGGGCCGTCGGTGCGACGGTCGTCTGGAGCCGCGACACGCAGAAGTCCAAAGAACAAATCGTGTGCGAACACCTGCAAGGCATCGTTCGCGAAATCCAGCACTCGAATGAAACCGCACCGCAACCCGACGAAGTTCTTGCCGTCTATATCGACGAGGTCGCCCGCCGTAACGTCGAGCGAACCGTACTCCGAATCTGCGAGCAAAGCCAGACGCTGAACCGGTTGAAAGAAGAAGGCCGCATGATCGTCGTCGGCGCGATGTACGATGTCGCCACCGGAACGATCGCATTCCTGCCGCCAGGCGAGCAGGTGGGCTGACGATGTGGCCGCGGTTTTTAACGTGCATTCTGCGTCCGGGTGTGGCACGATCAGTGGAGGTTACCACCCACCGAAAGGCCAACTCATGCTGTCTCGCATCTTCACGAGCGCCGGTTTTGTCGCGATATTCGCACCTGCACTCTTTGCACAATCGAAGCCGCTCGACATCGCGAAGACGGATACGCACATCGAGTTCCGCTCGGGGAGCCAAGTCGTTGCGAAGTACCAGCACGCGGGCACGGTGCAACTGGAAAAGGGCGACGGAACCAAGCCGTTGGCGAAGCCGTACTTCTACCCGCTGCTGTCGCCGAACGGCACGATCGTCACGCGCGGGTGGCCGATGATTCGCGGCAGCGTCGGCGAAACGGCCGACCACTTCCATCAGAAATCGGCGTGGTTTTGTCATGGGGATGTCATCCCCATCGGCCTCGAATTGAAGACGAAATCGGCGGACAAGCGCGTTCACGGCGTCGATTTCTGGGCCGAGTCGGGCGGTCACGGCCGTATCGTTTGTACGAAAATCGCGATGGCGAAAAGCGGCTCCGTCGAAACGACTAACGAGTGGCGGACCGCCGATGACGTGACGATCCTCGAAGAAACGCGCACGATCACCGCTACCGAAACGGCAGTGGGGCGATTGTTCGTACTCGACATCGATCTGGTTGCGAATGCCTACCCGATCGAGTTCGGCGACACGAAAGAAGGCGCGCTCGGTGTCCGCGTCAACGATGAGTTTCGCTTGAACGGGCCAAAGAGCGATGGCATCGTCGTCAGCGTCGATGGCAAGACATCGAAGGCACCCGCGAAAGACAACTTGCCGCTCTGGGGTCAAGTCGTCGCGTGGCACGATTACAGCGGCACCGCGAACGGCAAAGTCGCGGGTATCGCCGTGTTCGATCATCCGTCGAACGATTACAAAGCGGCTTGGCACACGCGGGCGTACGGCCTGATGGCCGCGAACCCGTTCGGTCGCGATGGCTCCGGTTTTCCCGGCGTGAAGGGCAACAAGGAACTCGTGAAACTCGCGAAAGGCGAGCACCGGAAACTCCGTTACGGCATCTACGTTCACGATGGCCGCACGGCAGAAGGCAAAGTGGCTGAGGCGTTTGCACTGTTCAGCAAGTAGCATCAATCGAACGGGCTAAACCCGCGCGGGCCGAAGGGGCCGATCGGTCCGAACGGGCCGCGTGGGAGGCCGCCGCGTCCGCGCATCGATGGCGGTACGAATGGCGGTTGCGTCGGCTGAGGCGGAGCGTTCGCCACAGTCGCCGGTTTGATCGACGGACTCGCAATCTGGTTGTATACGAATTCGTTGATTAGGTCGGCGGGAATCGCGAAGTTAATACTCGTATCTTTGATTGCGGAGACGGCGATCCCAACAACCTGCCCGGTTCGATCCGTCAGTGGCCCGCCCGAGTTGCCGGGGTGCATTCCGCCATTCACTTGGATGGCTGTCAGCGGGCCGCTCTCTTTTTCTCTCCGCAAGCTCGAAATCGTCGTCGTCGTTACCGAAATTTCTTTGCCGATCATGTCGCCGAGCGGGAAACCGAACACGAACAATTCCTGCGTTTCGCGGAGATCCTTCGACGATCCGAGCAATAGCGGCGCGGGCAGACCTTCTTTGGGCACGCGAATTAAAGCAATATCGGCATCGCCATCGACGCCGAACACGCTCGCCTGAAGGATGCGTTGATTCGGTTCGCCGCTGGCAAACACGACCTGAATCGAAGTGGCGGGGCGGTTCCCTTCCCGACGGCTATAACCGACGACGTGCGCATTCGTGACGATCAAGCCTTCGGAGTGAATGAGGAAGCCGCTCCCGCTTCCTTCGTCGTTGCCGACCTTCACATCGACGCGTACCGTGGCCGCTTTGACTTTCCGCAGCGTCTCAGCGGTCAGTTCCTTGTTACCCAAACCGGCGGCGAGTTCCTGGCCACCGACCGCAGGTATCGGCGTGGGCGAACTGCTCGCAACATCGGCCTTAGTCGATTTTGAAAACAGGCTCACCATCCCGACAATAATCAGCGCGACTGCGAACAGACCGCCAATGCCAATCGCGATCATCTTGCCGTTGTTTTCGCTTTTGTTGTTACTCGACCGCTGCGGCTTTTTGCGCTGCGACTTCTCGGCACGCTCTTCGACTTCATCCTCTTCGTCGTAGACGGGCTTGGTTTTTCGCGAACCGTAGTTCGACCGCGGTGCCGTCTCTCGGGAGTATTCCGATGGAACGGACACCGGCTGAGGTGGCGGTGCAGGCGGCGGAGCCGCAGGCGGCGTGGGCACGCGAACCTTCCGGGCCGCGACAGGCACATTGGGCCGTATCGGCACGAAAGTCTTACGACACGAGCCACACGCAACTGGCTTCCCGAACAATTGATCGTCGATCTGAAGCGTCGCCTGACAGTCAGGGCACGTCACCGGTTGGGCAGGCATAAGCGGCTCACGTAATAGGGCGTTTGCAACAGTGTATCGCGATGAGTGGCGTCACGCAACCGGTTTCTGGTATTCGCTAACCGCCAACCGCATTACAGAGTGTATGCGACGCCAATTCCTGGCAGGAAACACAACAGCTCCGACATTACCGATAGCGAGGCTGAGGGGAGGCAGGGCATCTTGCTCATTCTCGTATGCGACCTATAAGTACTCGCAAAGTTTATTGACACCGCGATTCCAGCCGCTATACCTTCAGCCACGTTCGTATTGGCTGAAAGCGATTTTCGCCAGTCTCAGGCTAACGTTTCAATAACAACTGGTCGGTCGCCACCTATGCGGAAATTTGCGAAACCTAGCGTTGTCGATTTGTTTGCCGGTGCGGGTCTGCTTAGCCACGCATTCGCATCCGAACGTTTTCAAGTCGTTCGTGCGATCGAACAGAATTCAGTTGCCTGTGAGACATATCGGAATAACCTCGGCGATCATGTCGAACTTGCGGATGTTCAGGTAATCAAGCCAGAGGGCGTATGCGATGTGTTGATCGGCGGCCCGCCATGCCAAGGGTTCTCGACCCTAGGCAGTCGCAACAAGAACGATCCACGGAACCGACTTACGATGCAGATGGCAGTCTGGGCCGAGGTTCTTAAGCCTAAAGTCGTCGTCGTCGAGAACGTGCCCACGTTCTTGACTTCCAAGCATTGGGCAGATCTCAAGCGCAGATTTGAGGAACTGGGTTACGAAGTGACGAGCATGGTGCTCAACGCCGCAGACTTCGGGGTCGCGCAACATCGTCGCCGGTGTTTTGCGATTGCGTCAACGATCGGCCTCCCCACGATCACCGTACCCAACCATCGGCGATTGGTCTCGGTACGTGAAGTATGGGACGGACTCTCCGAAAAGCCGAATGGCCTGAACGGCCACGACGCCAGAACCCCCTCGCCGTTAGCGTTGGCTCGGATGAAAGTGATACCGCCAGGCGGGGACAAACGCGACGTATTGCGATTGGCACCCGATCTCGCTCCGAAATCCTGGTGGAAAATTGGTGTTCAAGCAACGGATGTCTGGGGACGAATGTTTTGGGATGAGCCGAGCAACACTCTCCGCACGGCCCTGCTGAATGCGTCGAAGGGAAGGTACATCCACCCCGATCAGCACCGGGTCATCACCCTGCGCGAAGCGGCGCGTCTCCACAGCATCCCGGATAGCTGGGCCTTCGCCGGAACGCCGTATCAAGTCGCCCGGCAAATCGGTAATGGAGTGCCACCCCTATTGGGGCGGGTGGTGGCGAAAGCGGTTCGTAAACTCTTAGGCTAATTTTTCGATTGCTGCTTGTGAATCGCGAGCAATTCCTCGTGGGCCTTCTTGGTCATGTCGAGGAGTTCGTTTAGGTCGTAGACTCGTTCAGCATCGGTCGGGAGACGTATACTCAGTTCACTTTCTAGCCTTTTCACATCCTTGGCTTTTGTATCCATCTTCTCACGCACGCCGATCAGGATCGACTCGATGATCACTTCTGGCCGCCCGCCCTTTTTAAGCCACTCGCGGGCTTCGCGGACGTAATCGCGCAATTGCAAAAGGTGTTCCATGCCGAGTTTCACGTTGGGTGCCTTCAACTCGATGATGATCAACCGGTTGAGACCCTTACTGTGAAGCAAGAATACCAGATCGGGACGTTCCGCACTTGTGTCACTCCGAGTCGGTGCGAAGTTGCCGAGCTTTAACTCCTTGGCGAGTTTGGCGAATACCGTATCTTCGGTTTGGTTCGAGGTGAGGAATTGGGTGTACGTGGGATCGATCAGCCACGGGTTGCGTTCGAGCAACTGGTGGAGTTCCTTCTCGTTCTTCCCGAGCGCGAAATTTTGATGTTCGATGATCTTCGTCAGCGACAAGATGCCCGAAAGTCGGCCTCGAAGATATCGCCCGAAGTCGCCGAACTCTTGTTTGGTTAACTCCGTAACCTCATCCACGACCTTCGTGAAGTTCGGCAGCGCCTCACGGGAGAGCTTTTGTAACTCCGCGAGGATGTCACCCTGTTCGACACCACTGACGAGGATTTTAATGCGGTCCTTGTACTCCGAACCAGCCGTGCCGTCCTTGCAGATGCTGGCTAGTGCGGCGGCCATCTTATGCACAGCCTTAGCACTATGTTTTGGCAGCAACGCCTGCTTAATCAGGTTGTTTGTGAACGGATCCTCCTCGGCCTCTTTCTCAGCCTTTTCGTCCCGAACCTTCTGGAACGCGAGTACGGCCTTCTTGATTTCATCGGATAAAAACTTCCGCAATGGGGCCAACAATGGGGTGTCCCATCGGACGGATTGCCGATCCGTTGCAATATAATCATTTGCTTGGTCGTCAATGAAGTTCGCCTCGACCACACCATCGAGGTAATCGGTCTGGCGGAACCCGTGCATTCCAGTCGGGGCGTCCAAGAGGCTCGGTGCGGCGGCCAAGCGACCGTGTGCGTACAATCGAACTCCACGCTCCGCCGCCTTGAGCGATTCCTCCCGGAATCTCAGCCGATAGCGAAATGGGAACGACTGTTGGTCCTCAGTTTCGATCGCTTCGTCAACCAACTGCTCTGGTGGAACATCTGGTTTAGGCCAAGCGTAGCGGTAACTTTCGGTTGCTACTCTAAGCGGTGTTCCGTTTAATTTGATTTGAAACCCTGCTGACGTGATGAGCCAAAATTGGTTACTCAAGTCCCGTTCGATTGTCTCTTGTTGGGTGCGAAGTGGCTCATGGAGTAACATGGATAGGACAACCTCAGTCCCTCCGGATATCGGAATTCCTCCACCCATTGGGTCTAGGATTTCGGGGATCACGATGTCATTCGTTGTGCGATGCTTCCCAATTTCGTTGTAGTCCAGTGTGATGTGGGTCGCGTGTGGTTCATTTTTCTTGCGCGTGGTAATCTTGATCTTTTGTGCCATCCCGAAGCCAGCGAGTTTTCCTACCCCTTTGCGACCCATCAGCAAACGGCCACCCGTAGTCGTCGTGGCTCCGAATTCCCGACGACGGCGACCTGCTACGAGGAACTGGTTAGCGAGATCATCCCGCGACATACCGCATCCGCGATCAATAATTTTGACCGTTATCGTTGCGGGAAGAACTCGCTTCCCGAGCGGGATGATTGCTGCAAGGGCGTCGGGGTTTCCTTCCGCTGCTTTCTTTTCCTTTTCGACTGCGGCTTTAACCAGAGACCGTTGATACTCAATATCCGTGAAGTTCATCCGAATATCGACGTAGGGAGAATCGGCGTCGTATGCGTTGGCAACATACTCTACAAGCACTTTAGGCAAATTAGTGTAGAGGTTCAGCCCGAGATCCTGTACCAAATGCGGGGCGACGATGAACCTGAGCGGGGGCGGGGTGGGAAGCGTCGCTTTGGATTTCGCCATATTCAATGACTCCGCAAAGACCCAGCCCACGATAGCTCCACCCGTTCAGTTGCCAGGTGGACAACTCACATCCTTACTTCGTGGTAGTGTATGGTTAAAAAGACACATTAACAGTTCCCACCTCCTCACCGTGGCAGAGGAGGATTTCGCCAAAAATGCCATCGTGATTTCGATCTCGCCCAATGCTCGTCGAGCGATGGCCACATCGTAACGAGTCACTTCTTCTTCCCGTTCCGCTTGTACTTATTGGCGAGCTTGTCGAGGGCTTCCAGCGCGGGTACGGTCTGCCCGGCATCGACTTCGGCTTTGCTTACGAGCAGAAACGTCATCATCTCCGCACGCTCGGCCAGTTCGCACAATCGCTGATACGACTTCGCATCTTGTACCACGGCCTCGGCCCTGCCGTTCACCGTCAGTACAACCGGGCGACCGGTCTTCTTCAACTTCGCAATCTCATCGGAGGTGTTCCGTTTGAAATGACTGAGCGATTGGATGTCTTCGGTAAGATCGATCATGTAGACCACCCGTGTGAATACTCATCGCACTCAATTCAATGCTAATTGAAATGCGATGAATGTCAAGACAGGCACGCCCCAGCTATACTTCGAGCGGGGTGATTCGATACGTTTTGTTAGTCCGACGCGCCAGCGCGCCAGCGAGGGGTACCCGCGAGAAGGCACTACATCGCAGAAACGATGGAAATCCCTCGCTAGCGCGTCGGGCTAACAAGAATTTTTCTTGAGACTGGTAACTTGTCATTTTCGACCGGGTGAAGTATCCAAGATCAGGGTCACAGACCCCAGCTACAAAATTGCGTCACCCACACGAATTCAGACAGTCAATAAGTTTTAGGCGATTCGACGTAACCCGGAATTCGTGTCGTGCACGGAGTGACGCAAAAGTGTCGCGAAATGACATAGAAATGTCGTGTCCGGTCGATTTTGTGTCGGGTCCGGTCGATTTTAGGGCGCATTCGGTCGATTTTTGACCAGTATTTTCGGCTTATGCGTAATCAATGACAATCGGCTCAACCTACTATACACGTTCGAGTTGCGGCGAAATCGCCCGAAACAAATCGGCGAAAGACGATCAAAAAGTGGCATTTTGAGACGAAAAAGACCCCCAAAACATGGTTTTGGAGTCTCCACAATTGTGACTTAGGAACTGTCCGAAATTAACTTCCCGGATTGGCTTTTTTGGCACGTGGTTTCTTGGTAATCTGGGGCAGTTATGATCCTCCGGATGT
>JAYSKW010000775.1:0-1849 GCA_043726085.1 Limnoglobus sp. | reverse complement strand
CGTTCGACGTCGGCACACCCGTCGGCGTTTCGCCGAGCGACACGTACACGCGGTAGCGGACGATTTCGCCGATGGCGACGTTCGAACCCGGCGTGTGCGTTTCGGAAGTCGCGATGAGCGATTTGCGAACGACCGGCGGGGATTCGATGACGGCATCGTCTAGCAGGCGATAATCGTTGAGCACACCGCTGTTCAGCAAGCCATCGGCACCGTTGCGTTCGGTGCTGTTGCCGTTGTGCGTGGAACGCGTGCCGGGCGTGCCATCGAGGCTGGACCAGCGCGTCTCGGCGGTGTTCGTAACCAGTTGCCCCGTCGAACCGGTGAAGTCCGTACCGCGAACGATAACGCTGATCGTCGCACCCGGTTCCATATCGACATCGAGGCCCGCTGCGAACGTCAGAACGCCACTGCCATCGATGGTGAAGTCGGCGAGCGTTGCGGCGCGTGCGGTGCCGTTGAAGTGGATCACACCGGTTGAAGTCGCGGACTGAAGCGCGACGCCACCGCTAAAGAAACTGATGGGAATCGGGTCGTTCAGCGAGACTTCATAAGCCGTCGTGCCACTGCCGGTCAGCACGATGCGGTAGTCGATCTCGTCGCCGGCATCGCCGCGAGTGCGTTGGCCGAACGCGCCACCGGCAGTGAAGTTCGCAACGTCTTTCACCGGGATGACGGTTGGTTCGACGATCGTGATCGGGGTGAGCGTACCCGAGGCGCCACCGCTGTTCGTGTTCGTTTGCCCGGCGGATACGCTCGTCAATGTCGCGGTGTTGCTCGTCCACTCGAAGCGGGCGCTGTTGTTTCGCGTGCTGCCGGCCTGGTTGTTCGCGATGCCCGACGTGCCGTTCGTGTTCAGCACGATCGCGCGATAGGTGATCGTGATTGTTTCTGTCACCGCGTTATCGGTGTTGCTGTTCGTGATGTCGCCGAGGCCGAACGTGATCGTGCGAGCGCTGTTCGCGATGGTCGTGTTCGCAGGGGTGACACCCACGGTAACCGGTGTCGCCACGGCGATGCCCGCAGACATTGTCACATCGAGCACGTCGACGAACGCGAGGCCGTTGTCCAGCGTGTCGATGATCGCACCCGCAGGCGTGAAGCCTTCCGGGACCGTCAGCGTGAGCGTGTACGTGGCGTACTCGCCGATCGTTGCTTCGGTCGCCGCGTTGTTGCCTGGCGCGGTGAATTCGGTCGAAATCAGTGTCTTCGCCACCAGCGGCAATCGCGTCGTCACCGTGGCAGTATCGGTCGGATCGCTCGCCCCCGGCACTTTGGTCGGATCGGTGAGATCGTCACCGCCTTCGGTGTTGGAGTAAACCGGCACGATTGCCGTGTTCGTGATCGTCTGGTTTGGCGTCACGGTGTTCAACAGCGTCACATCGTAAAGCACGACGATCGTGTTCGAGCCGTTGTCGATTGCACCGGCCGTACGGTTGCCCCGGCTCAGCGCGCCAGTGCGATTGTCTTCGCTCGCGCCGCCGATGTTCCCCGCCGAGTAATTATCGACGAGCTGGATCGCGATCGCACCCGACACGTTGTTGTAGGTGATCGTGTAATCGGTGACTGGCGTCAGTACCGTGCCATCGCCGTGAATCACGCGCAGGTTGGTCGCGGGGTTGAACGCGAGTCGGTTGTACTGCGGCTGAATCGTATCGGTCAGGTTCACATCGAACGCGTCGCCCTTGCCGCTGTTCTGCACCACCACCGCGTAACGCACCGTGTCGCCCGCATCGACGGGCAGGTTCGATGGCGTGATGTTCTGTGCGCCGATGCTGTTCGATTGCGTCGCGTTGAAGATCGCATTCGTGCCCGAAAGCACCGTGCCCGCGCGATTGATGACCGTGCTGGC
>JAYSKW010000774.1:0-1200 GCA_043726085.1 Limnoglobus sp. | reverse complement strand
GGAGTTCAAAGGCACCGGTAACATGGAACTCGTACTCGATCGGAAACTCGCCGAGAAACGGATCTACCCCGCCATCGACCTTTCGCAATCCGGTACGCGGAAAGAAGAACGACTGATCTCGCCCGAAAAACTCGAACGCATCACCTTGCTCCGCCGAAGCCTGCTTAAGATGCGACCCTCCGAGACGATGGAATCGCTGATCAAGCAACTCGGGAAAACGAAATCGAACGATGAGTTTCTCGAAATCGTCGGGAAATTTGTGAAGTAACGAAATGGTTGATGCGAGGTTGCCTTTTTGCCGAAAAAGGACCACAAAAAAGTGGTTTCGGCGTAGATCGCGACCGCCGAATTCGGACGTAAGTCGTTGGTGGGTTAGGTTGATTCCGAAATTCGGGAATGAGTTTGGGGAGGGGTGGGTGGGTAGTGCCTGGAGTCAATTAATCGGACTCCCAAAAACGCCGCGCTTGAAACTGTGCCAAAGTAAATTATGTCAAACCCTACGCCAGATCGCCGACGATTTCTTCGTGCCACCACTGCGGCCGCCGGTGCGGCGCTGTCGCGGACTGCCGATTCGTATGCGCGTGTAGCAGGTGCGAACGACCGGATCGGCGTCGCGTTCCTCGGTTGCGGGGCACGGGCGCAGGCGCACATTCACCTCGTCTCGCAGTTCGCCCGCAACGGCCTTCACGTCGTGCCCGTTGGCGTGTGCGATGTCTGGGATGGCCTCGAAGACGAATACGAACAGCCGTTCGGCGGCACCACCGTTAAGCGAAAGTACGCGCAAGGTTTGTATCCCTCTGCGGTGAAATGCGGCCTCGATCCGACTGATTCTGCGCGCGTCGTCAAAGATTATCGCCGGTTGCTCGACCGTGCCGATGTCGATGTCGTTTGCATCGCAACGCCCGATCATTGGCACGCGCGCATGACGATTGACGCGATGAATGCGGGCAAAGATGCGTACGTCGAAACGCCGATGGTGCGCACGCCCGCCGAAGCGGTGGCGGTCGCCGATGCGGTCGCCCGTACGGGTCGGATCGTGGCCGTCGGCGTGCAATCGCTATCCGATCCGTCGGTGAAAATCGTTCGCGAAAACTTGCAAAATGGGGCCATCGGACCGCTCGTGCAGTTCCAGGGCGGCGCGTTTCGCAACGACAGTCGCGGGCAGTGGCGGTTCTATCGCGTGGCCACCGCGATGAACCC
>JAYSKW010000773.1:0-3181 GCA_043726085.1 Limnoglobus sp. | reverse complement strand
ACTCGGAAATCATTCCACGACGATACTACAGGCGCAGGCAGGATATCTACCGTGGTCACTGGTGGTCCCGCGACTCGGAAATCATTCCACGACGATACTACAGGCAACACGCGGTTGAGTTCTGGCCGCGACCCGGAAACCGGTCGCTGGCCTCGGATTCGTGCGAAAGGGAGTGTATCGCATCCCTGAAACCCCTTTCTCACGGTCGGGAACGCACGCAGTATGACAGACAGACCCGAAATGATGCAACTTTACGAAGGGTGTTTGGTGTTATTGATACTGCACAGAATTTATGCAACTTGTTTCTTACAATGACTTTGCGGATTTTGAAATCTGACTGGTTCGCGGTGCCGGACATTGACTGGCTGACCAGCCAACTATCGAAAGAAATATTAGGCGACGTGTTGGGCACTCACATATCGCATCGCTCGCCAAGCCTTCACCCCGCCAGTGCCTCGAAGAGGCCGCGGATTTCGTCGTCGATTTCGTCGTCGCTGGCGACGGTATCGGCGACTTCGGCGCGCAGTAATTCGCGGTAGCGCTTGCGCATTCGATGGGCCGCCTGACGGAAGGTGGCGAACGACACGCCCATTTCCGCTGCAGTCTGTTCGTACGATTCGTCGGCGTGTTTGCCTGCGAGGAACGGTTTCAGATAGTCGAAATCTGTGGCTTTCCCTTTGTCCGCGAACTCTTTCTGCAATCGGCCGACGACGAGTTCTAGCAGCCGTACGGCCCAGGCGCGGTCGAAGATTTTCTCCGGCGTGAGTTCGTGCGCTGGTTCGAATCGGAGTTTCGATTCACCGTCTTCGATGTTCAAAGACACGATTTTGCGGTCGCCGCCACGCTTTTTCGCGTGCGTCTGGTCCCACTCGTTGGCGAGGAAGTTTTGCATGGAAACGAGCAGGAACGAGCGGAATCGCCCTCGTGACGGGGCCGCATGTTCGAGGGCGTGTTTCTCGATCAGCCGTGCGAAGAAGCTCTGCGTGACATCTTCGGCCCGTTCGGGGTCGATGCCCTTTTTCCGCAAGAAGACGTAAAGTGGGTACCAATAGCGTTGGCACAGGAACGCCAGCGCATCGCGTGCGTCGGAACCGTCGGCTTTACCCGCGCGAAGGACGATGCTCCAATGCGTCGAAGTGAAATCGCTGCGTGGCATCCGGGCATTGTACGCGAAAGCCACGTCGGACATCGAGGTGCAAGATGACGACTTCGAGTGCTGTTCGGATTGCGTGTGTCGATGTCGATTATCGCGCCAAGGGGCGCTCGTTTTGCGTCGCGTCTCGCAGACTCGCCACGACTCCCTCGCTAACGCGTCGAGCTAACAATTTGGAACTAACCATTCCGATTTTGTTAGCCCGACCCGCTAGCGAGGGGTGGACTTTGTTTTGGCGTACCCACACGATTTCGCAAAGTCAAAAAATCGGAGGCGATGCGACGTAAGTCGGAATTCGCGTTGCGCACGGAGTGACATAGAAATGCGCCCAAATGACATAGAAGTGCGCCCAAATGACATAGAAACGGCGCTTCCGGTCGATTTTCGGTCGCAAAGTGTCGCGAAACAACCGGTAGTTTCGGTTGATGTTGAATTGATTGACTCAGCGTAAACCATTACAGGCATTGATGACAAGGCAAAACAGCGGCTTTCAGATCAGCGATTTGCGATCAAAAAGTGAAGTTTTGAGACGAAAAAACACCCCAAAACCGGTTTTGGAGCGCCCGCAATTGTGACTTACGTCAATTACGACAGCGAAAACTGCCAGTTACCGCATGAAATGCAGTGCGATGGCGGCGGCGGCGGCACCGAGAACGGCGGCGATTGCCACGGCGAGGACGATCACTTTCCACCCTTTATGGAGAGGTGCGCGCGGCACGGGGGCAATCGAGGCGCGGGTGATGATGGGAAGGTGCGTCTTGGTCGGCAGCGACGTTTCGGGCTTCGTGCCGAGCGTGCGCGGCGTCTGGGCGATGCGGTCTTCCATCGTCGGCGTGTCGTATTCGTGGGCGACATCCGGTGGAAGCTCCAAAATCGGCGTCGAATACTTTGGTAGCCTCGTCTGCGAGCGACCGGGCAAGTTAAGATTGAACGTGCTGTTCGCGCGCAGTTGCGAGTCGGTCGTTACGGGAACGTGCGTCGCAGAGCCGGTCAAGCCGCGGCGGTTCGGCAACGCGGGCATCCACTTCGGGTTCGGCAGGTCGATAGGCTCGCGCGTCCACGGTTCCAAGAGCTTCGCCACATCGGCGGGCGTTTGCGGACGATCGGCAGGCTTCTTTTCGAGCATCGCATGAAGGACGACGGCGAGGCCGGGCGGCACGTCGGGTTTCAGTTCGCGGATCGGCGTCGGCGCGGTCAGTTGTTGCCACATCAGCTTCTGTGCGGTTCGCCCATCGCGGAACATCGTGTGCCCGGCCAGAAGATAATAGAACGTCGCACCGAGGCTGTAGATGTCCGCGCGCACATCGACCTTCGAGCTATCGACGGCTTGTTCCGGCGCGAGATAATCGGCGGTACCGAGGATCGTGCGGTCGACTTGCTCGGTCAGTTTCGATTCGCCTTCCACCTCGCGAACGAGGCCGAGATCGAGAATTTTCACCATTCCATCGCGGGCCAATAACAAGTTCGCCGGTTTGATGTCGCGGTGGATGTAGCCGTGGGCGTGGGCGTGAATGAGGCCGAGCGCGACCTGCCGAATGTACTCGGCGGCCAACTGCCACGGTTGCGCCCCGTGCCGCGAAACGACATGTTGCAGGCTGATCCCGGAAACGAACTCCATCACCAAATAGAAGACGGTCGCTTCGCGGCGGAGGTCGAACACGCGAATGATGTTCGGGTGGTCGAGTACCGCCGTTGCACGGGCTTCGCGGAAGAATCGTTCGCGGGCCACGGGATCGACGGACGCGCCGATCGAGAGCACTTTGAGCGCAACGAGGCGGTGCATGACGGCATGTTCGGCGAGGTAAACTTGCCCGGTGCCGCCGCCGCCGAGTTGATCGAGAATGACGTAATCGCCGAGAATGAAGCCCTTGTACTTGCCCGCACGGATGCGGCCGGCCTGAAACTTCGTGAGCATCCCGGCTGTCTGTAGGCGTTCCAGCACCGCGAGCGGGCCGTCGTCTGGCGTGTCGGCCAGGACGTTCGCAAGCTCCTCCGGCGCGATCAGGCCGCTCCGTTGGATGTTCGCCA
>JAYSKW010000772.1:0-9565 GCA_043726085.1 Limnoglobus sp. | reverse complement strand
TGGCACTCCTGAACATCCTGCCGACGTGGATCGTCGCCACCGGCCGCGACCTCATCCGCAGCCTCGCCGGTTACCCGAGTCCGCCACCCATCGTGACACTGACACACGCCGACGAACGGAATACGGGGATGAAGCCGTGATTGCGCAACCGAAACGGTCGGTCACACGCTTCTTCGTTCCGCTCATCGACGTGATGATTCTTTTGTTTTGCATCTTCTTGCTGATGCCGTTCGTCAGCAAGCCGGACGAAGGCAAAGGCACGTCCGAACCGCCAGAAGCAGTCGATCCGACGTTGCCGACGAACGTCGAGAAACTGCAACAGGAACTCGCCGCCGCACGGCGACGCATAGAGGAACTCAAGAAGCAACGCGCCAGCCTCGGCGACCGCCTTAGCGTGCGAGTCGTGGAAGTCGACAAGGAAACCGGCAAGCTGTTCGCGTTCGACGCCGACGGCGGGGGCCGCCAGGAAGTCCGAGACCAAGCCGATGCGGAGCGAATCATCAATCAGCAACGCGCCCGTGCCGGTGCCAAAGACGTGTTCTTCCTGATTCTCTACCCGCGCGAACTGTCCGGGTACCCATTACGCGAACAAATCGAAACCTACCGCCGCTGGTTCAAAGACGTCCCTCACGGCTTCGATAACCCGTGGGGCGGGTGAGAGACGAGCGAATTCGTACAGCCTTTATTGCCATCCGCGTTTGCGGAACAAGTAACCGGCGATGGTGATCCAGCAGGTGGCGAGGCCGAGCGCGGCGATCAGGTGGATCCAGTGCTCGGACTTCACGCTGTTGGATAATGACGCATGCAAGATGCGTGGGATGTGAAATTCGAGTGCGAGGTACGGAATGAGCGGGATGCCGTTCGTGGAACAGATGATGAGTACCAACGACACCGAAAGCAGATAGCACATCGCACCGAGGAACGCGGCCCGTTGGGTTTTGGCGAGCGTGGCGACGGTCATGCCGATACCGAGGAATCCGGCGGCGACGGCACCGAGCGAGAGCCAGAAGAACAGCGTCGATAGCACCGACACTTTGTAAATGCCCGCGATCGTCGCTGCGAGGCCGCAACCCATCAGCGGATAGAACAGGAACTTCGCCGCTAAAATTTCTGCGGGTGATGCGGGCGAAAGCGCTTGCGCCAGAAGCACGCCGCGTTCGCGTTCTTCGCAGTTCAGTGTCGGCAACAAGTATACGCATGTAAAGTATAATGCGAACACGACGAGACCCGTGGCAATCGCCGAACGGAAGTCGAGCACTTTGCCACCGAGACCCTGGCGCTCGATGAATATCGCGGGGACGAATGCGTTTGGCGGGGCCTTGGCACCGAGTGCGATGCGCGCCGCCTCGGCATCGCGCTCGAGACGCCCGAACGATTCGCGGATCGCCCAGAGGTCGTCGGTTACGGTCGATACGGGCGAACTCGGTAAGGCCGTCCCCCCTGCGGCGACGATATCCTTTTCCGCAATGGCCTGGAAGGCGTATCGGGCTTCGCGGAAGAACCAGTTCTCGTAAATCGCCATCGCCTCGGGTTCGCCGGGTGGGTGCCAGATTCGGACTTCGAGCGTCTTGCGGCCATTGTTCCCGACGACCAACTTGAGTCGAATACTGCCGACGCCCGGCGAGTAGTTTATCGTACTTTCGATATTTTCGGGCCGCAACGCGCGGTACTTAATGCTCGGCTTCATCTCCTTCGGTGTATTCGCTTCGAGGTGATCGAGCAGCGTCGACATGTACTGTTTATCTTCCTTCGGGTACTCGATGTAGCAATGGTGAATGCCACCGACGATGCCGGAACTGGTGGCATCGCCCGAGCCTTCGTTGCCGCCCATCGGGTTGAACACCGTTAGCAAAATCGTCGCCGCAATCAGCAACAAGCCGAGCGCCAGCCCGCCGCGATTGGCGACGTGCCGATGGCACTCTTTGAGGAACAGCGCACGGAGAATGTAAAATCGCATCGGTTCCCATCGTCAATCGAACGCCAAGCCGGTCAGTTTCAGGAATGTCGCGTGGAAGTCGAACTCGCGGGTTTTCAGGCTCGCCGTCCGCCCGGCGCGGATGACTTCGGCTAACTTCTGCCGATCCGCATCGTCGTCGAGATTGAAGACGAGCCGCTCGCCAATCGTGGTCACGACATCGACTTTTCGCTCGGTGTGCGCTTGTTTCAGGTTCATCGGCGAATCGAGTGCGATGAGTTTGCCCTTGCACATGATGCCGACGCGGTCGCAGATTTTTTCGACTTCGTCCATATCGTGCGTGGTTAATATCACCGTCGCACCGTCGGCCACGCGGTCTCGCAGAATCCGGTGAACGACCTCGGCCGAGTGAATGTCGAGGTTCGCGGTCGGTTCGTCGAGGTAAAGGATTTTCGGTTCGTGAATCAGCGCCCGCGCCAGCAACAGTTTCCTACGCATACCCAAAGAGTATCCGCGAACGGGGAGGTCGCCGGCTTCGTCGAGTTCGACGAGTTTCAGGCAGTCGCGAACTCGCATTCGCGGCACGCCGTAGAGGTCGGCGAAAAATTCAAGGTTGCGTCGGCCGGTGAATTCTTCAAAGTGGTTCTCGCGGTCCGGCACGTAGCCGAACACCGGCTTGATCTTGGCCCAATCGCGAACGATGTCGAACCCCGCGATGGTGACAGACCCCGCGTTCGGCTGGCGTTGCCCGATCAGCACGCGGATCGTCGTCGATTTCCCAGCCCCATTCGGCCCGAGCAGCCCAAAGAGTTCGCCGCGGCGAATATCGAGCGAAAGATTATCGACAGCCGTGAACGCGCCGTACTGCACGCGAAGCTGATTCAGTGAAATCACGGCGACATCAGCGGACATTCCCACCTCGTGAATCCGTTCGTTCGCGATGTTTGAGGCACAGCATGATAGCACAAGAATCGCGAGCAGGACGAGTGAGAGCGACAGGCATGGTTACCTCACAGAAATCGAGAAGGAACGGAGAATTTCCCACGCAAGCCCGCGTTTAACTCCTTCTCGCAGTGTTACTCTTGAGATTTTATCGACAGTATCGTTGTCGGTTGCGTGTGTGAGATTACATTTTTCTTAAGGAATAGGCCCCGTTCGTTATCCCTTGAACCGATCGATGACGTTGCGAGTCGTTCACCTCGGCAAGTATTATCCACCCGCGATGGGTGGCATCGAAACGCACACGCAGACACTGGCACGCCACCAGGCGAACGCGGGTTGCGATGTTCGTGTGGTCGCGGTCAATCATGCCGACAAACTGGGGCGAGATGTCACATTCGCGGGTCACTGCCGTACGCCGAGTCGAATCGATCTCGATGGACCGGTTCGCATTTATCGAGTCGGCCGTGTGGCGAATCTCGCCAAACTCGATATTGCTCCGGGGTTATCATCGACACTCGTTAAACTACTCCGAGATCCTCCCGACATCTGGCACCTCCATGCTCCGAACATCACGATGATGCTGGCACTCGCGATCTACCCGGCGATCCGCCCGTTGGTGATTACGCACCACAGCGACATCGTTCGCCAACGGTTGTTGAAGCACGTCGTACGTCCGCTGGAACGTCTCATCTACCATCGCGCCGAACGCATTCTCACCGACAGTCCGCCGTATGCGGGCGGTTCGAGTTTGCTCGCAAAGTACCCGTCGAAAGTGGTCGCGTTGCCGCTCGGGATCGAGTTGCAGCCGTTCGCGAATCCCTCCGCCACGACACTCGTTCATGAAAAAGAATTGCGTGCGGCCAATGCGGGGCCGATCTGGGTAAGTACGGGGCGGCTCGTGTATTACAAGGCGCTCGACGTCGCGCTCCGTGCTCTTCGAGAGATACCCGGTACGCTGCACATCATCGGTACCGGACCGATGGAATCGGCGTGGCGAAGTTTGGCTGCATCGCTCGGCGTGGCGGATCGCGTCGTGTGGCGCGGCCGCGTTTCGGACGATGAACTCGTCGGCACGTACCTCGCGGCCACGGCACTCTGGTTCCCCAGTAACGAACGCAGCGAAGGCTTCGGGTTAGTGCAAGTCGAGGCGATGGCGTGCGGTTGCCCGGTGGTGAACGCGAACATCCCGCATAGCGGCGTACCGTGGGTGAGCCGCCACGGCGAGACGGGCTTAACCGTACCCGTAAACGATGCTGTGGCATTCGCAGCGGCGTCGCGGTGTATGCTTATGGAACCGGGCTTGCGCGAGCGGCTTTCCAACGAAGCGATACTCCAAGCCAGCAGTCGATTCGATGCGGTGCAGATGGCCGCGCGGAGCCTAGACATTTACCGGGAGGCAATCACCCGATGAAAGTCTTGCACCTGTACTCCGGGAACCTGTTCGGCGGCATCGAACGCTGTCTAATTACCATCGCGAATCGGCAATTTCACACGCCCGACGTCGAGCACCAGTTCGGGTTGTGCTTCCCAGGCAAGCTCCGCGACGAACTCGTATCGTGCGGCGCGATCGTTCACGATTTCGGTGCCGTGCGGGTGAGCCGACCGTGGACGGTATGGAACGCGCGGCGACGGTTAAAAATGCTACACGCGAAGCAACCATTCGACGTGTGCATCACGCACGCCGGTTGGTCGCACGGCGTATTCGCACGCGCCGCAAAATCGGCGGGGCTGCCGATCGTGCATTACGTCCACGACGACCTCACGAACGCCGGTTGGCTGTATCGCTGGGCGAAACGCGTATTGCCTACGCGCGTGATCGCGAACAGCCAGTTCACGGCTGGCACGGTGCGGAGGATTTTCCCCACGGTGCCGTGCGATGTGCTGGCGTGCCCCGTGGAAGATCGCTCGGACCCGAACCGGGAAGCGACCCGTGCGGCGATCCGTGCCGAGTTGCACACGCCGGTGCATGCCGTCGTCATTTTGCAAGCGAGTCGGCTCGAACGCTGGAAGGGACAATCGATACACATCGAAGCACTCGGCAAGCTGAGCGAGGTGCCCGGTTGGGTGGCATGGTTTGCTGGTGGGCCACAGAAAGCGGGAGAAGCGGAGTATTTACAAGAACTAAAACAACGAGCGATGGTTCTCGGCATCGCGGATCGCGTGCGGTTCCTCGGACAGCGTTCCGACGTCCCTCGATTGCTGGCCGGTGCCGATGTTTTCTGTCAGCCGAACACCGGCCCCGAGCCGTTCGGCATCGCGTTGGTCGAAGCGCTCTATGCAGGGTTGCCGGTGGTGACTTCGGACATCGGTGGCGGGGCCGAGATCGTCAACGAGTTTTGCGGCGTGCGCATCGAACCGAAAAATGTCAATTTGCTCGCGGGCATGTTGAAAGCGTTTATCGAAACGCCCGTGATGATCCTCGGCTTCGGGTTGTGCGGTGCATTTTGTGCGAGGGAACTCTGCGATCCGAAGCAGCAGTTGATTGCCTTTCGCAAGATACTTTCGGAGGCGATCCGATGAATCGCGCCGAGGTGATTCACATCGTGCCGGCGCTGTTCGGCTACGAAGGCGTGTACGGTGGTGCCGAACGCTACGCCCTCGAGCTCGCCCGCGCGATGGCCGAACGGGTGCCAACTACGCTGATCGCGTATGGTGCGGTTCCGATGTCGCGCGCCGAGGGGCCGCTGCAAATCGAGGTGTTGCGCAACTGGATTCCGTACCGGCGATTTCGCTTCGATCCGTTCGGCCCCAGCCTCGCGCTTCGGTTGTCGCGGACCAAGTTCGTTCACTACCACCAAACGCACACCTTGATGGCAGGCATCACCGCGCTGATCGGAATCGTGGCGGGGCGGCCCGTGTTCACGACGCATCTCGGCGGGGGCGGAGTCGGATTTCATCGCTTAACCGACACGACGAACTGGTTCGCGGGTCACCTGCACATCAGTCGATTTAGCATGAAAGCGTTCGGCCACGAGAATCGACCGCGAGCGAGAGTGATCGGCGGCGGTGTCGATTTCCGAATCTTCCATCCGGGAGAACGACCGCCGACGCGGGACTTCATCTTGTTCGCCGGGCGATTGCTGCCCCACAAAGGAATTGACTATCTGATCCAGGCGATGCCGCCGGAAGTGCCGCTGGTTATCGCGGGTCGTCCGTGGCCGCACGCGCTCGGGTTTTATCGCCGGCTCATCCAACTCGCCGAGGGCAAGCGTATCGCGTTCCTCGAACAGTGTTCGGATGCGGACCTCGTCGAACTTTACCGGAACGCACGCGGCATCGTGCTACCGAGCGTGTATCGAACATCGACTGGCGAAGAATACGCGATTCCGGAACTTTTGGGGCAGACACTCCTCGAAGGCATGTCATGTCGCACGCCGGGAATCGCGACCGATGTCGGTGCGATGCCGGAAGTCGTCGAACATGGGGTTAGCGGTTTCGTCGTTCCACCGAATGACGCCGACGCCCTTCGCTCGGCAATACTGACACTGTGGCACGACGCAGCATTGACGGATCGAATGGGCGAGGCGGCACTGCGACGCACGCGGGAGCAGTTCGACTGGAACCGTGTCGTCGATCGGTGCCTGGATGCGTATCACCGTGGAGGCACGAAATGACACCCGTTCCGATACGAGCCAGTGCGGCCGCACAACGGACCGCTGCGATCTGGGTGATCGGCGTCGTGTGCGTGCAAATAGTTTGCCAGCTCGCGTTGCTTTTTGAGACGCTGGCCCCGTTTCGCGTACTGTTCCGCTCGGCAGCATTCGGCATCAGTCTGTTTGCGATAGTCGGTGTGAGCGGTCGCAAGAACCGTCACCCGGCGCGATACGCTGCGATGGCGGTACTCGCCATCGTCGCTTGCGGTTTCGTCCACCCGCAATCGTCGAACGCACTCGGCGCGATCGCGCAACTCGCGTTGTATGCGGCGATCATCGGGCCGATATTCTGGGTGCCGAAACTCGCCGTCAATCGCCAAACGCTCGTCCGCCTCTTCACCGTGTTCTGGTCGTTCCACGTGCTCAGTTCGATCTTCGGCGTGTTGCAGGTGTACTATCCCGGACAGTTCCAGCCGAACATCTCCGATAACGTCGTGTCGCAGGGCGAGTTGTCGAAGGGGCTACAAATCACGCTCGCGAATGGCGAATCGGTATGGCGACCGATGGGTCTGACCGATTCACCAGGCGGGGCCGCGATGGCGGGTCTGTACGCTTTCGTGTTCGGCATGGGGTTTCTGGCGATTGCCCAACGATGGCCGATGCGGATCGCCGGAGTCGTCGGTATGGTCGTCGGGTTGTTCTGCATCTACCTCGCTCAGATTCGATCGATCTTCGTGCTGACGCTGATTATCGCGATTAGTTTCGCGGCGATCCTCGCGGCACTTCGGCGCTACGCCGCCGTTAGTCGGCTCGCCATTACCGTACCGATTATTGGCGTGGCGGTATTTCTGTGGGCCTCAGCGGTCGGCGGAGACGGTATGGTAAAACGCCTGGAAACGCTGATTGAAGCCGATCCTGGCGAGGTGTATTACTCGAATCGCGGTGTCTTTCTCGAAGATACGTTCACCACGTTTTTGCCCGACAATCCGTTCGGCTGTGGATTGGGCCGCTGGGGTATGGTTGCGAATTACTTCGGTCGCTCGAACGACCCGACCGCGCCGCGAATCTGGGTGGAGATTCAATGGACCGCATGGGTGGCCGATGGCGGGCTACTGTTGCTGGTTGCGTACCCGATGGCCATCCTACTCGCGATGATCGCCGTGGGCCGCATCGCCATTCGTTCCCGCGACCACTGGCTATCGGGGTGGGCGATTTTGGTTTTGGCTTACGACGTAGCCGCCGTCGCGCTCACCTTCAACTACCCGCTGTTCATCGGGCAGTTCGGCCTCGAATTCTGGCTCCTCAACGGGGCCATCTACGCTGCCATGCGCACGACCGGAGGCAAGTGACATGGCGTCGCCGTGGCTCCTGATCACTCGCGATTTCATCCCGACCGGCGGGATGGATGCGGCCAACCTCTATCTCGCGAAGTACCTCGCTGAACGGGTATGCGTGGAAATCGTCGCACATCGCGCGGACCTTACGGAAGTGACGTTCCACGCCGTTCGCCGTCCGTTCGGGCGCGACATCCTCGGCGAAGGGAAACTGCGTTCGGTGGGGTTACGGAAGTCCCGCGCGATGATCGCCAAGGGTGGGCACGTTCTCGCGAATGGCGGCAACTGCCCCGTACCTGCCGCGAACTGGGTGCATTACGTTCACGCCGCGTATCAGTCACCGGCAGTGGGCACGATCCTACGCCAATGGAAAGACCGCTTCTACCACCGCCGGGCGCTCCGATGGGAACGCGAAGCGCTCGCTGCCGCGAAAGTGGTTATCGCGAATAGTGCGCTGACTGCGAAGCAGTTAGTCGAGCATTTCGGCATCGACGCACGGAAAATTCACGTCGTCTATTATGGGACCGATCCCGTACGGTTCGGGCCAATTGCGTTGGGCGAACGCGAGGCGATGCGTAAACAACTCGGCTGGGCCGACCGTCCCTGGCTGATCTTCATCGGCGGCCTCGGCGACCGCCGCAAGGGATTCGACGTTCTGTATGCCGCGTGGCGAACGCTCTGCGCACAACCCGATTGGGATGCGAATCTCGCGGTGATCGGGCGCGGCGCGGAACTCGCACACTGGCAGAGTTGTGCGAAGGCCGATGGGGTCGCGGATCGAATTTCATTTCTCGGCTTTCGGAACGACGTGCCGAACGTGTTGGCCGCCGCCGATGCGATCGTTCATCCGTCGCGGTACGAAGCGTACGGCCTCGGCGTTCACGAGGCGATGTGCCGGGGTTTACCCGCAATCGTTTCCGCGAACGCGGGTGTCGCCGAGCGCTTCCACGAAAATTTACGCGAACTCTTGCTCGCTCACCCGGACGACCCGGAAGCACTCGTCGAACGATTGAAGCACTGGCGCAAGAATCAGGCCGCGTTTCAGGTGCGGGCCACGGCTTATTCGAGTGAACTGCGCGTACGAACCTGGGCGCTGATGGCCGAAGAAATCCGCACCATCGTCGAGGGTATGGCGTGACACCGCTTCGCATAATTCTGGCGATGATCGAGCCGCCGTTACCGTTCGGGAACGCAGCGGCACGCTGGTATTACGTGCTACTGAAGGAACTCGTCCAACGCGGCCACCGCGTGACGGCCTATGCGGCGTGCATCAAACCCGAAGAGATCGAGAAGGCCCGCGCCCTGTTCCCCGCCCCGACGTACGACCTGCGGCTCTACCCATTCCCTGCCCGCTCCGGACTCGTTTCCAAGATCGAAACACTACGCAGACCGTATTCGTACATGTTCTCTCAGGAGTTAAAAGCCGACCTCGAACGCGAACTCGCGGCGGGGTTCGACATTTTGCACCTCGAACAATTGTGGTGCGGCTGGCTCGGTATGAAACACTGCGCGAAGTCGCTCGTGAACGTGCATCACTTGGTCTGGATCGATCTGGCGAACGTGGTATCGCCCACGTTCCTCGAACGCTTCCGAATGTGGCAGATGCTGAACACGGAGCGAAAACTCGTTCGCGATTTCCAAAATTTCCGCAGTTGCTCGCCCCGACTCGTACCCGAAATGCATCGCGAAAATCCGACCGCAACGATCACCACCGTACCCGTTGGAATCGACGCGAGCCAGTACCCCTTCATACCGGACAGCCAACGTACGGCCGAACCGAT
>JAYSKW010000771.1:0-1738 GCA_043726085.1 Limnoglobus sp. | reverse complement strand
TGCCGATGGCGTGTATCGCAAACTCGGCCCCGCGAAGGTGTTTACTACCGAGAAAGCCGCGATTGCCGCACTCAAAGGGCAAGGCGAAAAGAAGGTGGTGGCGGGCGATGTGCTGGTACTCTGTTGCCGCGGTCCGCTCGGCAGCGGCATGGAAGAAACGTACCAAGTGACATCGGCATTGAAGCACTTGAAGTGGGGCAAGCAAGTCGCCGTTCTCACCGACGCCCGTTTTAGCGGCGTGAGTACGGGCGCGTGCATCGGCCACGTTTCGCCCGAAGCATTGGCCGGTGGCCCGATCGGCAAACTGCAAGATGGCGACCAGATTCAGATCGTGATCGACCGCACAACATTAGAAGGCAGCGTGAACCTCGTCGGCGACGCCACCGGAGTTTACGGCACCGAATGGGGCAATGCCCAACTCACGACCCGCGTACCGCGTACTGACTTGCAACCCGACCCCGCTCTACCCGACGACACGCGACTCTGGGCCGTGCTGCAACACGCCAGTGGCGGCGTCTGGGGTGGCTGCGTCTACGACGCCGACGCCATCGCGAAGGCATTGAGCGGAAAGTGATCGCGAAAGTTCCCTACATGGAGTCGCGCACGTGACAGACTCACCACGTCTCGATGCTGCGTACGCCATTGCTCGTGATGCACTGCTTGCCGAGCGAACCGCCGAGGGCTTCTGGGTCGGCGAACTTTCCACGTCGGCGCTATCGACGGCGGTTGCGGCGATCGCGTTGCAACTTGCGGATAAAGAGAAATTTCTTACACAAATTCGCGACGGCGTGAAGTGGCTGGGCGAACATCAGAATGCCGATGGTGGCTGGGGCGACACTACGAAGAGCGTCTCGAATATCTCCACGTCGATGCTGTGCCGCGCCGCGTTCGCCGTGGCGAAAATGGAAAGCACATACCCGGATACCATCGTTCGCATCGAAGCGTATCTCGCGCGAACGTGCGGCCAGACACCTGTCGAGCGTGCGGAGGCGATTCGCAATCGCTATGGCAAAGACCGCACGTTCAGCGTGCCGATCTTGATGACGTGTGCGATCGCGGGGCTGGTACCGTGGCGCGAGGTGCCGCGTTTGCCGTTCGAGTTGGCGTGCCTGCCGCAATCGTGGTACCGCTTCGCGCAACTGCCCGTCGTCAGCTACGCACTCCCCGCACTCATCGCCATCGGCCAGTGCGTTCACCATCATCGTGGTACGTGGAACCCGCTCGCGAAACTGCTGCGCTGGCTGACAAAATCGCCGAGTTTGCGCGTGCTGCATCGCATTCAACCGTCAAGCGGCGGCTACCTTGAGGCGACACCACTCACCGCATTCGTGGCGATGGCGCTCGCGAATATCGGCCAGAGTGACAGCCCGGTGACGCGCGAAGCGATTCGCTTCATCGTCGATTCGGTTCGCCCCGATGGCAGTTGGCCGATCGACACGAATCTGAGCATTTGGGTCACGACGCTGAGTGTGAACGCCCTGTCCGCAGCGAACGATCTCGATGCCATCGGCGACCGCGAACCGCTGCAAACGTGGCTACTCGAACAGCAACTCAAAGTGCGTCACCCGTTCACCGGTGCGGACCCCGGCGGTTGGGGCTGGAGCCACTGCCCCGGCAGCGTGCCCGATTGCGATGACACGCCAGGCGCGATCTTAGCGTTGCAGAATCTTGTAGCTGGGGTCTGTGACCCCGGTCTTGTAGCTGGGGTCTGTGACCCCGGTCTTCGCGAAAACCGGCC
>JAYSKW010000770.1:0-1006 GCA_043726085.1 Limnoglobus sp. | reverse complement strand
GTGGGGTTGGCCGTTGATTTCGACCGTCATCTTGGCCTTTTCTTCGATGGCCGTGATGTCCTTGCGTTTGCGGTTCAGCAAGTAGAACGCCACTTCAATGTGGACCGTCAGTGACATCGCGGTGACGAGCGGACTACGGCAGGCGGCGAGTTGCAACAGGCGCATCACCTCGATGCCCATCGTCTCGTTCGTCTTGACGTAGCCGGTGCCCTTGCAGTGCGAACACTCGTTGAAGATCCGTTTCTTCAGCGACGTTTGAATCCGCTGGCGGGTCATCTCGATGATACCGAACTGCGAGATGCGCAGGATCTTCGTTCGGGCGCGGTCGCGCTCGAGGGCGGTGCGCAGGGTGTTTTCCACGTTGCGGCGGTGCGCCTCACTGCGCATGTCGATGAAGTCGTTGACGATCACGCCACCGAGGTCACGCAACCGCAACTGGCGGGCGATTTCCTTCGCGGCGATCATGTTCAACTGGTACGCGGTCTCTTCGGCGTTGTTGTCCGCCCGGAAGTTACCGCTGTTCACGTCGATGGCGACCAACGCTTCGGTCTGCTCGATGATGATCGAACCCCCGAGTGGTAAGTCGATGCGCTTCTGGTTGATCTTCGCAATCTCGTCTTCGACGCGGTACTTGTTGAACAACGGCTCCGTGTCCGAAAAGAACCGGATGCGGTCGGCGAACCGGGGCATCACGATCTGCAAGAACTCCGAAGCGTGGGCGAAGGCGTTGGCCTCATCGACCCAGATCGTGTCGATGTCGTTGGAGAAGTTGTCGCGGATCGTGCGGGTAATCATGTCCGACTCGCGGTAAATCTCGACCGGGGCGGGCATCTTCTTGATGCGCCGCGCCACGACTTGCCACAGCCGCAACAGGTACGCTAAGTCGTTGTGCAGTTCTTGCTCGTTGCGGTCGATGGCGGCGGTGCGAACGATGAACCCGACGCCCTTCGGCGGGTTGAGCCGGTTCATGATCTCGCGCAGCCGCTTGCGGGCGTCGATGTCCTCG
>JAYSKW010000769.1:0-1382 GCA_043726085.1 Limnoglobus sp. | reverse complement strand
GGGCCGCCCTGTTCGGTGCGGTCGTCTTGCTGCTGTTCTTCCACCCGCGAAAATCTGCAATCAAAGAAGTATAGAATCACGGAAAGCCCACGAACGATTGTTCGTGGGCTTTCCGTGAGCATGTTGTGTTATTCTGGGAACAGTTCAGCAAGCGAACCTGCGTTCGGAACACGAATCGCCAGATCCCGAAGTTGAGCCGCGTTCATCGCAGCCATTTTCGCGCTGATCGCCTCGGGAAGGGATTGAAACCGATTCTCCAACAACGCCGTCGCGACATCACGCAGGGCCTGTTCGATGCCCTGTTCGATGCCCTGTTCCCGACCCTTCTCCATGCCCTGTTCGATGCCCTCTTCCATGCCGAAATCATACGGGGTCTTATTTCGGGCGACGATTTTTGAACGCGGTTCGGCCATGATAATTCTCTCGTAAATTTTGCGGCCTTCCTCGTCGAGTGGCAGGAAGGCGTGAATGCAATCGCTCAGCAGAAACCGTTGGTAGTCGTTGAGTGGCGACTCGCGGATGCGAATTAACATCTCGGCGCCGATCGTCGGCCACTGCTCGCGCGGCGCTTTCATCAGGGCGGCAAATCCGACGCCGAGCCAGTTGTCGCCCTGGGCGTATTGTAACGCATCGAGTGCGGGTAAGCCCACATATAGGTAGCGAAACGTCAGCACGTTGAGCGGGCCGATGTATTCTTCGACGGTATCGATACCGATCCCTTCGAGGCCGACCCGCAGGTACAACACGATTGGCAGCACCGGCAGTTCCTGACTCTGCCGCAAGTGGATGTAGTATCGCGGCAATCGCGGTTTCAGCGCCGTGGTGCGGTCTTGCGATTCGATTTCGATGTGAACCACCGCGAGCCATTCCTCGGAAGTCGATTCCGCGACCGGCGTGAGGGTTCGCAACCGCGCCACGAGGTCGAGCAGGTGGCGGTCGCCGTCGGGCGGGTTCGGTAGCACTTCCTTGTCGAGCCATTCCGTGGACGTAAAGTCGAAGCAACTTGCCCATTCGGGAAAGAAGAGTCGCATGAAGTCCGGGAAGAACTCCCGGATCATCGCTTTGAATCGCTGGTCGTGATCCATGCTGTTACGTCATGCGTGGGAATAGTTGCTTCGGCTTGCCGTCCACTACCTCGGCCAACACACGCAATTCGTCCGGTTGGGCACGAAGTTCTGCGGCGTCGGCATACGTGACTTCGGTCCACAGTTTGGCGAAGTTGAAGCTCTTGTAGATGACTTCGGATGACCTCGGGATGAACGGTTTAAGTAGGATGCACGCGATGCGAAGGACTTCGACCACGTTGTGCAAGATGCCCGATGCCGCGTTCGGGTCAGTCTTCACGACTTTCCACGGCTCTTTGTCGCCGATGTACTTGTTCG
>JAYSKW010000768.1:0-2187 GCA_043726085.1 Limnoglobus sp. | reverse complement strand
TTCCGTCTCGCGCCGCACCTGGTTCGCGACCGCTTCGCGCTGGCGATCCTGGGCTTCCATGAACAAGTCGCGGTTCTCGGCGAAGTTATCGTAACCGCCGCTCGAACGGAACATTCCACCGGGGTACGCGCGGCTAATTTCGATAATGTCGTCGGCAATCGCCCGCAAGAACGCTCGGTCGTGCGTCGCCGCCAGATAACCGAACGTGGCCCCCCGCAGTAGCCGTTCGAGCCAAACGACACCGGGTAAATCGAGGTGGTTCGTCGGTTCGTCCATCAACAGGAATTCGGGTTTGCGTGCGAGTTCGCGCGCGATGGCGAGGCGCTTCCGCCAGCCGCCGGACATATGCTCGGCCTTCTTATCGTAATCTTCGAAACCGAGTTGCGTGAGGATGATCGCCGCCTGAATCTCGCGCTCGTAATCTTCGAGTTGTTCGTTCGCCAACCCCGCCACGACGGCTTCGGTCGCGGTCGCATCGGGCGGGAAGATGTCTTCCTGGGGGACGTAGCCGATGCGGGTGCCACGCCGCGCGGTGCGCGTTCCGGCATCGGGGATTTCGATGTCCGCGAGGATTTTTAATAAGGTGGACTTACCGGCCCCGTTCGGCCCGATAAGACCGATCTTTTCGCCGGCACGGAAGTCGATGGATAGCCCATCGAACAGCGGGCGGCTGGTGAAGCGTTTGGTAAGGCCTTGAGCACTCAACAGGACAGTCATGCGCGACTCGCGGTGTGTTCAAAAATCGTTCACGGCTATCTTATGTTATTGTTTCAGGAAATAAACTGACGAGATGGATGCGAAGCCCAACACCCGACAACTCGACGCGACGGCCTATCATGAGGCCGGTCATGCGGTGGTGGCGCTCGCGCTGGGGCGAGTCGTTCACCGCGTGAGCATTTTGCCGAACCGCGACACGCTGGGGCAGTGCGAATTTCGCAAAGGCGCGCGGAAAAAGTCGCACGACGAACTCGAAACCGAGATCCTGATCGCACTCGCCGGTATGGCCGCCGAGGCCAAACACACGGGCACGTACGACCGCGCTGCCGCCGGTCGCGACCTGCGGCACGTTCATGCATTGCTTTTGCAACGCGGAACCGAACGCAGTAAGGAGCGTCACGAAAGCCGCATGTTGAGCAAAGTCGAAAGCCTTCTGAACGACGACGCTCACTGGGCTGCGGTCACCAGTATTGCCGCCGAACTTCTGAAACTCGGCGCGATCAGCGGTCGCGCTGCCGTGCATTTCTACGAAAGCGCGACAGCGGATTGAAAACGCAAAAACCGGCGAGTGGTGGGCACCACTCGTCGGTCGTTCGGGCGTTTCGTCTGGCGATCGCTTACCAGAAGCGGACGCGCCAGTAGTCTTGTGGGGCTTGCGTTTTGCCGATCCACCAGTGGCCGTCATCCCATTCCATCGTCACTTTCCGCCAACCGAGCGGAACCTTCGGGAACGGGTAGAACGGGCCGATGAACGGGAAGGCGTTGTACGGGTACGCGGTGGGGTAGGCCACGCGGCTGACGTTGTTGTGCGGGGCGTACGTCGGCCATGCGTAGGGGGGTAACGGTGGGGCAGTATCGCCAGCACCACCACCCATGCCCGGTGCGCCGAGCGGGGATGGCTCGATGTTCGGCATGAACCCGCCGGGCGCGATGCCGACCGAAGCGGGGGCCGCCAGTGGGCCGACGCCTTGGGCGAGCATGATCGACGACGTCGTGTTGATGCCGTCGCGGACCTTTTTGACACCCGCAACCTGGCGAACTTGGTTGATGACCAGTTCCTTGGTGGCGGAGTCTTTGGCGGTGCCGGTGAGCGTCACGATGCCGTCGACGACGGAGATCGAAACGTCGGCCATTTGGGCGGCCCCGCTCGTAGTGAGCCGGGTTGCCACGGTGTCCGCAAGCTGTTGGTTGGCAACAGGATTGGAGCTAACGCGGGCCGTTGTGGTGTTTTTCGCAGGCATCGCGGAGGTTCGGGCTGGCTCTTGAGCCACCGCCGACCCGGCAATGCAAATCCCGGCGGCCGCAGCCAACGGGGACAGGGAGCGCAGTTTCACGTCCGATCCTCCTTGATTCTGGAACTCTATTCCAGTTGGGCAATTCTGTAAGGTCGTTGCCGCTACCCTTACTTTCGTCAAACTGCGACTGCACGGTATAGCCGCCCTGCCAACGCCAACTGGATTAACCGGCGCG
>JAYSKW010000767.1:0-2194 GCA_043726085.1 Limnoglobus sp. | reverse complement strand
TTGCAATTCCGGCTCGAACAACAATCGGCGTCGTACAAGCTCGAACTCGAAAGTCTGGCACGTGCCGACGCCGACGCCTTTCGCAAACGCCTCGAACAGTACGAGCGATTGAAGGCAACGAACCCGGACATTCTCGCGGGCATCTGGTGGGAAGAAATGAGCCGCGTGCTGCTCGGCATGAAAGGCCGGGGCCGCGTCGATGTACTCGATTCATTCCTCGGTAAAGACGGCCTCGACATCACGCAATTCGTACCGACCAAACGCGAGAAGAAGTGAATACGGAGTCCCGTCATGCCCCGGCTTGTCGTGGTCAAAGGTGCGGATCGTGGCAAGCAGTTCGATCTGTCGGGAGCGGTCGTCGGCATCGGGCGGCACTCGTCGAATGCGATCCACCTGCACGACACGCGCATCTCACGCAAGCACCTCGAACTGCGCAAATCCGGTTCGGGTTACCGCCTCGTCGATCTCGGCAGCGGCAACGGAACGCACCTCAACGATCGCCTCGTGCAATCGGCCGACCTGCGGCCCGGCGACCGCATCGCACTCGGCGAAACCATCTTACTATTTGCCGATTCGTACACGCCGACCGAAAACGACGACACGGCCGCAATTCGCCTGTCTTTCGAGCCAGATCGTGCATTTCAATCGAGCATATTACGCAGCATCCCCGCCGACGCCGGTACCGCGATCCTCAGCGATCCCACCCGCGCGAACACCGACTGGTTGCGGTCGCGATTGGCGAATCTTGCGGTGATGTACGAGGCCGCGAACGCCGTGAGTAACATCCTCGATGTCGACGAATTGCTCGAACGGATCATGAGCTTGATCTTGCATACCGCCGACGCCGATCAAGGTTGCTTCATGATCGTCGACGCCGAGACGGGTGTGGCGATGCCGAAGGCGGTGCGGGCACGCGATGGCAGCATTCCGAAAACCTTCAGCGTCAGCCGTACCGTCGTCGAATACGTCATGCGCGAACGCAAGGGGATTCTCGTTTCCGATGCCGCAACGGACGACCGATTCCGCGGCGGCGAAAGCATCGCACGGCACCACATCCGCGAGGTACTTTGCGTGCCGATGTGTGGCCGCCACGAAATGGTCGGCGCGATCTTCCTGGATACCCACAGCGGCGGATCGGCCGCGCCGAAATTCACCGACGACCACCTGCAACTCGCCGTGGCCATCGCGCACCAGTCGGCGCTCGCGGTCGAAGAAACGCGATACTATCAGGCACTGGTGAACGCCGAGCGACTCGCCGCCGTGGGACAAACCATCGCGGGCATGTCGCACCATATCAAGAACATCATGCAGGGCGTCCGCTTCGGTGCGAGCATGGTACGCATGGGCCTCGATGGGGATCGCGAGCTTCTGACGAAGGGCTGGATGCTCGTCGAGAAGAATCAGGCGCGGATCGACGAACTGATTCTCGACATGCTAAATTTCTCCAAAGAGCGCGAGCCGAGCATCCAAACGATCGATGCCGTGAAGTTGATCGAAGACGTTTTGGAGATCGTGAAAGGCCGCCTGACCGAGCGCGGAATCACCCTCGTGTTCGTCCCGCCAGTGTCGTTCCCGCCGGTGATGTGCGACCCCGAAGGCATTCATCGCGCGCTTCTCAATATCGTCGGAAACGCGATCGATGCGATCGAAGATCAACCGGTGGCACGGCTCGAAGTGTTGTTACGATTATCCGAAGATGGGCAGTGGGTCGAACTCGATGTGACCGACAATGGGCCGGGGATACCTGTCGACAAAGTTGAAGAAATTTTCAAACCGTTCGTGAGCACGAAGGGTAATCGCGGGACCGGCCTCGGCTTGCCCGTCAGCCGAAAAGTGTTACGCGAACACGGCGGCGACCTGACCGCCGAAGGACTAACGAACGGCAGCCGCTTCCGGTTACGCCTTCCACTGCGGCGATGAACTAACGCACTTTCATCAGCATCGAATCGCTCTGCTGTAACAGGCTCGTGCCGTTCGTCGTGCGGTGCGATTTCACGCGGTGCGGTTGCAGTTTCGGTGCGATCATGATGGGGAGTTGGTCGTCGAACTCGACTTGCGAGATACAGGCACGGAAGGTTTCCGTGCCCGAACCGAAGCCGATATCGACGAGGTTTCGGCGAAGCACGCCTTCGATTTCGCCACCACCACCCGGCCCTACAGCGGGCAACGACAAGTAGCACGGCGGCGGCAGAAC
>JAYSKW010000766.1:0-7197 GCA_043726085.1 Limnoglobus sp. | reverse complement strand
CGAACAGATTCGCAAGAAGATCAAGAACGACGACCTGTACGTCGGCTGCCGCGAAGCGTTCAAAAACGGCTGGCAGAAGGTGAAATTGTACTTCCTGTGCGGGCTGCCGGGCGAACGCCCCACCGACCTCGATGGCATCATCGAGATGGCCGAGACGATCAGCCGCATCGGCAAGGAAGTCACGGGCAGTTACAAGGACGTCACCGCGAGCGTGTCGAATTTCGTACCGAAACCGCACACGCCGTACCAGTGGAACGGCATGCAAGACCGCGAATACTTCCGCTGGGTGGGCCAATATTTGCACGGCCAGAGCCGCATGAAGTCGGTCAAAGTGAAACAGCACGACATCGAAACGAGCTTGCTCGAAGGCATCCTCACTCGCGGTGACAGGCGCGTGTCACCGGCACTGTACGAAGCGTGGAAACGCGGTGCGCGGATGGACGGCTGGAAAGAGTGTTTCAACGCGAAATTGTGGTGGGACACGTTCCGCGATCTGAACATCGACGTCGGTTTTTACAGCCAGCGAACGCGACCAATCAGCGAGCGACTGCCGTGGGATCACGTCAACGTCAAAAAGGGCCGCGCGTACCTGGAGAAAGAGCAAGACCGCAGCATGATTCAGCTGAAAGTCATGGCCGAAGCCGTCAACGAAGGCCCCGGTTGCGGTGGGTGAACCCCTGAACTCACAACGCTCAACTCATAACTACTAACCATTTCGTTTGCAAAAGTAGTGGTTAGTTTTGAGTTGAGTGTTGTGAGTGGGAAAGTCGCGGGTCACTCAGGTCCAGTTTGTAAAGCAGTTGGTTGTACTCGTAGCGTGGCGTTGCGGTTTTGTTGCCGGAAAATGTATTCGTGTAAGTGCCTTCAAAGTAAATGATCCGGCCACCCGCTTCGTTCAGAAACGGGTGTTGGCGCGGGTTGTAAAACGTGTAGTTCGGGTGGGTCGCTATGCGGGTCGCCTTCGACCACGGACCGATAATCGTCGCCGATTCCGCGTACCAGACTTCGCCGAGTGCGGACGGTTTGCCAGTTGCATTCGACTCGACGCCGATCATCGTCCAACGCTTCCGGTAGTCGTTCCAATTGATCGATGCGGTGTGAATCGTTACCGGTTTCCCCGTCTCCCCATCGACGAGCGATTGCGAACTCGGCGGGCGGTCTTTTTGCCACGCGAACTGATTCGTAACTGGATCAATGGCATAAGCCTCATAAGCGTTCGGATCGCGGATGCTGTCCCAGTTGGCCTTCACGCGGGTGTGGCAGAACGGGCTGGCAAAATACCAATACTCACCGTCGCGGACGGCATTGCCGCGTGGAAACTTCCACGTGTTTGAGGCTTCGAGTTTGACGAGGATGCGAAACACGCCGAGTTCGTCGTCGAACGCGACGAGGCCATGTTCGGCCTGCTCCGCAAGGTTTTTCCGCCGGGTGAAGTGCGAAACGAGTCGTTCGTGGCCCTCGTTATCAGGTACGGTTAACAGCCCGAACAACCAGACGGGGCCGGGTGCTTTCAGTGGCACCATCGCCCGCACGCGATCCGCATCGGTGAAGTAATCGTAGGCGATGCCGTCTTCGATATTGTGCTTCAAAGTGGAAGTCGCGGCACTCGTCTGAAACTGTCCGAGCGGGTAATGCGGTAAGTTCGTGTCGCCCCACAACCAGAATAATTTGCCGCGGTACGGCACAACCTGCACCGAATCCTGCCCCATCACCCCCGCGTTGAGTGCGCTCCGTTTCGGCGATACTGGCAAACCGAGTAACTCGCGATGGCCATCGATCCCCTGCCCCGTCAACCGACACGCGCGCGATGCGATGTTGGTGCGGTCGATCATCACGCGCAGACTTTGGCCCGGTACGGTGCGTGCTTTCATGCCACGGAAACCGAAGCCATCTTTCGCACGCTCGTAGCCGGGCGATGCGATCGCAAAGTACACATCGCGGTCAATCAAACCCGGTTCGTGAAACGCCACCCAGCCACTGCTATCTGTGAAGAAAGAAATGTGGTTGACCGTGCGGAGTTCGACGAGCGGCACGCCACGGCCCGTCGCACGGTCGACAATCTGAATGCCGAAGTACGGTTTCGCAACCGGTGTCGGTACGGTTGCGGCCAGCACGCAAATCGCGAAGAGCCAGCCGAGCATCGGTTACTTGTTCTCGAAGAGGACATCCATCGGCTTGCCTGTGCAGATTCGCGAAGGGCGATTCGTCGCGTCCAGAATCTCGGAGTCAGGGTCGATGCCGAGCGTGCGGTAGATCGTTGCACCGAGGTCGAACGGCGTGTACGGGTCGGTCACGGGGAACGAACCAGTCTTGTCCGATTTGCCAATCACCCGCCCGCCGCACACACCGGCACCAGCGAACAACCCGGAGTAGACGCCCGCCCAGTGATCGCGTCCCGGTGTCTTCTCGCCGGGCAAGAACGACACCTTCGGCGTACGACCGAACTCGCCCGTCGCAACGACGAGCGTATCTTGCAACAGCCCCTCGGATTCCAAATCATCGACGAGTGCAGCGAGTGCGCGGTCGAGCCAGGGCAGTAATCGCGTTTTCAGTTTTCCCCAGTTATCCGAGTGCGTATCCCACGTTTGCACTGTTCCCATATTCGCCTGAATGATCGGCACGCCGGCTTGAACGAGACGCCGCGCGAGCAACAGCGATTGGCCGAATAAATTTCGCCCGTAGCGATCCCGCGTCGCAACCGCTTCGCAATCGAGCCGAAATGCACCCGCCACTCGCCCAGATGTGAGAAGCTCGAAAGCGCGTTCCTGATGCCCGCGAAATGCGGGATCGCCGACGGGTGCAGTCGCCAGTTGTTCGAGTAAGCTGCGTCGCTTGTTAATCCGCTCGGAGTCAGTACCCGTGGCGGGCGTGAATGCGTCCATCTTGAAGGCATCGGAATTCGGATCTTGCGTCACGAGCATCGGGTCGTGGCTCGCCTTCAGAAACCCCGCATGTTGGCCCGGCCACGTCAGCGGGCCTTCGATCAATGCGCGAGGTAACGTCACGCCGTTCGGAATGCCATCGTTCCGCGGCCGCAAATAGTTCAACCCTGCTGCGTAGCACGGCCAGTTGTTCCGCGAGAGGATATTGTCGAGGTCCGAACCGCGTTGGTTCGGCATCGTCGCACCCGTCAACAGTCGGTGCGTGCCGGGAAGGTGACCATTTTCGCCGTGCGACATCGTGCGAACGAGCGCCCATTTGTTCATTCGCTCGGCCAACATCGGCAGGTGTTCGCAGACTTGCACGCCCGGTAACCGCGTCGCAACCGATTGAAATTCGCCGCGCACCTCGGTCGGTGCGTCCATCTTCATATCGAGCGTATCGAGGTGGCTCATCCCGCCCGTGAGGTTGACGAGAATGACCGATTTGCCCTTCGTGGGAAGCTTCGCCGCTGCACGATTGGCAAACAGCGTCGGCAGCGTTAGCCCAGCGGCGGAACAGGCACCGACCTGTAAAAACGCACGGCGATTGTGGAGTGATGGCATCGTATCTCTCACACGGAAAATAGGAGGAGCGTTATGCTCCCGTTCAAGCAGTACATGTAATATAGATTGAAATGCACTCAGAAGCCAGCGTGATACTACTTCACCCGACTCTGCCCGAGTGACATCAACACGTAGCCCGTCACGAGGCTCGGGTCGCCTTCCATCCAGCGATCCGTTTCGTTCGTCCAACTGCCATCGGGCTTCTGACGTTTGATCGCCGCATTCGTGAGGTCGGCACGCCAATCGTGTTTGACGCCGTTCGCGTCTTCAAATGTGTCGTCACCGAGCGCGGTCATCGTTTTGGCAAATGTCACGTAATAGTAGTACAGCCCGCGGCTCGCGAGTTGTGGCGGCATTCCGGGGTTCGCATCGAGCGTGTAGTTCTTCTTCACCCAGCCGATGGCGGCCTTCATGCGTGGATCGTCTTTGGTGGTGCCGCAATAGATCATGCTCTTAATGCCCGCGTAAGTCATGCTGCCGTAACCGGTGAGCGGGGCGTTCGGGTCGTCGCTGGTCTTGGTCGAACCACCACCCGCAGCCGAGTAAATGAAGCTACCGTCGTTGATTTTGTCCGCCCACGGTTGATCATTGAACTCGCTCTTGAGATTCTGGCAGCGGCTGATGAACACCATCGCGCGTTTCATTGCGGGGTCGCTCGCCGGAGTACCCGCCGCCTTGAGTGCTTCCAAAAAGAAGGCGGTATTCGACAAGTCCGGCCGCGATTTACTGTCGTACCCAGCCCCGCCGTAGTAGTCGTCCTTCTCGGTTTTGCCTTCGCCATCGTCCCACTGGAGTTTCTTGAGAAATTCCGCAGCCGAGCCGACGACCGCTTTGTATTTGTCGTCCCGCTTCGCCGCCGCGAGTGCCATCACGTTGATGCTCGTCACGTAATTGTGCAAGTTCACTTTGGCATCCGGCCCCGCGATGTGCCCCGCCTTCGGATTCACCAGACTTTCGATGAACTTCAGCCCTTTCGTGGCCGGTTCGTCGTCGGGTGACACGCCGCATTGAAGTAACCCCGTCACGACAACGCCCGTGATGCCGAGCTTGCCCGGCGACTGCCCCCAACTGCCGTCGGCATTCTGCGTCGACTTCAAATACGCGATCGCTTTGTCGATGGTCGCTTGCTGCGCTTCCTTCGTCGGCTTCGGATCCTCGGCACGAAGCCCCACGGTGAAAGCGAACAACGCGAGGCTTCCGATGGCGATTCTCGACATGATGTATTCTCTTGAGAGTAAGAAGGTTTCATTCTAACGAAATAAAAGACCGCAAAGCGAATGCCGTGACAAGGCGTTTATTAATCCATTTCGGACAGGATTTGCAGGATGCAACAGGATTATGAAAGAAAGCGTGTTGGTTTTTATTTTTGAAAATCCTGCAAATCCTGTCAAAACCGATCAATATCTGACCGCTCCTGAGCAACTTGCGCTCACAGCATCCGGAATAGCCGTGCGGCATTTTCGCTGAAGACTTGCTCGTGCGATTCGGCGGGCAAGATACTGGCGATGAACTCGCGGTATTCGAGCATCGGAACGAGTGGCCAGTCGCTGCCGTAGAGGAAGCGGTTCGGTCGCTCCGCATATCGGAACGCTTTGCGAATTCGCTTGGCGACGTCGTTCATGGTGTCGCGGTGTTCTTCGGCTTTGAAATCGATCGCTTCGCCCACGAACAAACCGGAGAGTTCACCCCAGACGTTGACATTCTTGTAAATGACTTCGGCCGCGTCGATCGTCCACGGGTTGCCGATGTGCGCGATGATGAACCGCGTCTCGGGATGGTCGACCGCGACTTCGTCGATGCCGAGCGGGTGCGCGAATTTCAGCTTGGCGTAAGGCGAATATGTGTCGCCGGTGTGGAATGTTACGGGTATCTGAAACTGTGCTGCGATCTCGTAATATCGGCGATAAGTTTGGTGCGTTGGTGCGAAATGCAGGTAGCCGAGGTAGCCTTTGAGGCCACCGACGCGGCGACTGCGAACGAGTGCTTCGACGCGGGTGAAATGCTCGGTGTCGGCAAGGTCTTTTGTCGGGTCCATGACACCGATGGCGGCCAGTCCCGGAACATATGCGGCAATTTCGAGCGTGCGGTTGATGCCGAGCGGATCGTCCGGAGTAATCGTCCATTCGCCCATCGCGAAGGCACGGGTGATCCCCGCCATCGCCATTTCGCTGCGAACGAGTTGAGCCACGCTTTCCACCGATTGCCGCAATACTGGCGACAGCGACCCGGCTCCGGGAAGTTGCGGTGGGGCAACGTGGATGTGCGCATCGATCATAAGCGACACGGGGTAAGAGTGAGGCCGTCGAATTACTTCGACTTCGCGGTACCGGGCGGCAGGGGGATCGCTTGCGGTGCGATCACGGGAATTCCCTCAGGTAAGCCCATCGGGGCGACGCCATTGACCGGAGTGTTCGCGGGTGCTTGAGCGTTGTTGGAGACTTGCCGGAACGAGGTCATATCGTGCCGACGAATCGACACGCCGACGCTATTGGTTCCTGGCCCCATCGTGTAAATGCCGAACTTTCCGGAAGTCGTTTCGGCAATGTACAGCGCCGCCTGTCCTTGCGTCACGTAGCCGGTGGTCATGATGAAGTGAACGTCGGCTTTCGGGCTGACATCGAACTGCTCGGCGAGATCGACCTCCGCCCAGCCGACGATTTTGCCGAGATTCTTGTCGATGACCGTGCCCAGCAATTTGCCCGAACGATAGTCGAGCAGCCAAACGCCATCGGTCTGGATTCGCGGGTTGATCGACACCGCCCCCGTGACCATCACGTAGTCCTGGTAGCGGTCGCTACTCGCGGCCCCGACTGTTCGCGGCGAGCCGAAATAGAACGCCGTCGCGCAGACTCCTGCGACGAGACCGCAAACCCCAACAAATAGTGTCGTCGCATTGCGCATCGGTAGCCCCCTGTAAGTTCTGGGTGCATAACGTCGACGTTCGAGAATGTCCAGACGATTTTTCCAGTACACATCGATCCAATACAATCTGCGATACCGCTTCTGTGAGACGCCAACATGCCGATCGCGATCCAGTGCCCGAATGCATCGTGTCGCTCCCAGTCGATGGTGGCCGATGCGATCGCTGGCCGCAGCGTGAAGTGCAAGAAATGCGGTAAGCCGTTCAAGGCAATCGCAAAAATTGATATTCCCGCATCAGGCATACCGTTCGTGATGTTGCCTGCGGAGTACGGTCGATATCGCGTGCTGTCGTTGCTCGGACAGGGTGGCATGGGTGCGGTGTACCTTGCGGATGACAACCAACTCAAGCGAAAAGTCGCTCTGAAACTGCCGAATTTCGATGTCGCGGACACCAAGCGCCTCGAACGATTCGTCCGCGAAGCGAAGGCATCCGCGGGGTTGCAACACCCGAATATCTGCGCCGTTTACGATGCGGGTTTGATCGAAGGGCGACCGTTCATAAGCATGGCGTATATCAACGGCAAATCGCTAGCCGACGATATCGACCCCGACCGACCGATGGACGCGAAACGGGCCGTTGCGATCGTGCAGAAAATTGCGATAGCTCTGCAAGAAGCACACGAAAATGGCATCGTCCATCGCGACTTGAAACCCGCCAACGTGATGATGTCTGCGAAGGGTGAGCCGTTCGTTATGGACTTCGGTCTGGCAAAGAATCTCGGTGAATTTGACGAAGACGAGTCGAAATTGACGCAGCAAGGCGCGGTCATGGGGACGCCGAGTTACATGT
>JAYSKW010000765.1:0-7438 GCA_043726085.1 Limnoglobus sp. | reverse complement strand
CCTTCCTGTCTGGCTCTATTTCGAAATCTTGCGGTTGTTGGTGAAGTTGCGTAACAGCGATTGATAAAACAGAATGCGACACGCCGATGCTTGCCTTCTCGAATGGTCGATATTTGCCGTTCGCGGAAGGCGGGCTGGCGTGGAACGATGCCGGGTTCGTCGGTGGGGTCACGGTCGTCGATAACGCCCGCACTTACCGGCACCGGCTGTTCCGCTGGAACGATCACCTCGCGCGGTTTCGCCGCGATTGTGCCGCCTGTTTCGTACCACTTCTCGCCAGCGATGCCGAACTCACGGCCATCGCGCAAACATTGATTTCCCACAACTCGACACCCGATGTCGAACTGCAAGTCGTGACGTTTGCCACGCCCGGCCCGCTCGGTTTTTACGTGGGAACTGCGGAGAACGGCCCGCCGACGCTCGGCATGGTGACGTACCCCGTACCGGTGGCACGCTATCAAAAATTTGCAACCGAAGGCGTCACGCTCGTCACCGTGGGAACGCACGCCACGGCGTCCGATATTCTGCCGCCGACGGTGAAACATCGCAGTCGGATGCTGTGGCACATCGCGGATCATCTGGCGAAATCGACCCCGAACGCGATCGCGTTGCTTTCCGACGATACACTCGGCACGCTTACCGAAACCGCCATCGGCAGCCTACTCGCCGTCGTCGATGGCACCGTCGTCACCCCACCGCGTTCCGCCATCCTCGACGGAATCAGTTTGCGAGTGATCGAAGAGTTGTGCCACACCCACGGCATCCCGTTCGCCGAATCGCAGCTGCCCCTTTCGGCAATGACATCGAACACCGAATTGATGCTAACCGGCACGGGATTCGGCCTTGCCGGCGTGCGATATTTGAACGATGTGCAACTCCCCTGGCCGGGGCCGATATACCAGAAATTGCAGAAGGCGTGGTCGGAGTTGGTCGATTCGTAGTTGCCGAAAATGGGAAAATCCACAAAGGAATCGCAATGTCTACGCTCTCCCGCGTCGTTTTATTCGCGTTGTTCTTGCATGCGTCGCCGGTGATGGCGAAGCCGAATGTGATACTCATCGTTGCGGACGATCTCGGGTGGGCGGACCTCGGCTGCTATGGCAGCACGTTCCACAAGACGCCGCACCTCGACCGCATGGCGATGGCGGGGATGAAGTTCTCCGAGGCATATGCGGCGTGCCCGGTCTGTTCGCCGACGCGGGCCGCACTGCTTACGGGGAAGCACCCGGCGCGGTTGCAGATTACCGACTGGATACCCGGCCGCCCGAATCGCCCCGATCAGATCGTGAACCGCCCCGCGTTCCGCAACGAACTCCCGTTGAACGAAGTCACGCTTGCTGAGGCGTTCAAAACCGCCGGTTACGCGACGGCGCACATCGGCAAATGGCACCTCGGCGGGGACGGCTTCGGGCCGAAAGAACAAGGCTTCGACATCAACATCGCGGGCGATCACACGGGTACGCCGCTGAGCTATTTCGCGCCGTTTCAAAACAAGGGTCGGTTCATGCCCGGCTTGGAGAAAGCCGAAGCGGGCGAGTACCTCACGGATCGCCTGACGAGCGAAGCGGAGACGTTCGTTCGTGCGAATGCACAGAAGCCGTTCTTCCTGTATTTGCCGCATTATGGCGTTCACACACCGATGCGGGCGAAGGCGGAGCTGGTGAAGAAGTACGCCGATAAACCGACCTTCGGCAAGCAGTCGAACGCGGTGTATGCGGCAATGTTGGAGAGCGTCGACGAGAGCGTTGGCCGCGTGCGCAAGTTACTCGACGAGTTGAAAATCAGCGACAACACGATTGTCATTTTCACATCGGACAACGGCGGGTTGGCCACGCTCGAAGGGCAAGCGAATCCGCCGACGTTCAACGGGCCGTTGCGCGAAGGCAAGGGCTACCTGTACGAAGGCGGCATCCGCGTGCCACTGCTCGCGGTCGGCCCCGGCATCAAGCCTGGATCGAGCAACGTGCCGGTGACCAGCCAAGACTTCTTCCCGACGCTGTGCGAACTTTGCGACATCCCCCTGTCAGCGAAACTCGACGGCATTAGTATGGTGCCGTTGTTGCACGGTGGCGATGCGCCGAAACGCGATGCGCTGTACTGGCACTACCCGCATTATGCGAATCAAGGTTCGCGGCCGGGCGGGGCAATCCGCGACGGTCAGTACAAGCTCATCGAATATTACGAGCGCAATCGCCGCGAACTGTTCGACCTCAAAGCGGACTTAAACGAAAGCCGAAACTTGATCGAAGCGAAGCCGGAAATTGCGAAGGCACTCACGGCGAAACTCGCGGCCTGGCGGATCGAGGTCGGCGCGCAGATGCCGGTGCCGAACCCGAACTACTTGCCGAACCCGCAAGCCAAAGATGGCACGATTCCGCTACCGGCACGCTTCGCGGAGGTCCACGGCGTCATGTTGCGGTACGAGCCGTTGCCGCACAAAAACACGCTCGGCTTTTGGGTGAACAAAGACGATTACGCGACCTGGGAATTCACCGTCACGAAGCCCGGGACGTTCAACGTGGAGATCATGCAAGGCTGCGGCACGGACAACGGCGGCAGCGAAGTGAACGTGTCGGTCGGCGAGCAAACGTTGAGCTTCACGGTGATCGAAACGGGCGGGTTCCAGAACTTCCAGCCGCGCGACATCGGCACGCTGAAACTCGAGAAAGCCGGCCGATACACGCTGACCGTGAAGCCAAAAACGAAGGCGAAAGCCGCCGTGATGGACGTGCGACTCATCACGTTGAAACCCGCCGGATGAACGCGGTTACTTGCGGTTACCCGTCAACTCGGCGAGGCGCTTTTCGGATTCCTTGATCCGCTCCGGTTCGGTGTCGTGCGCGAGTACGTCGCGGTAGAGTTCGATCGCTTTCGTGCGCTCGTTTAATTGCTTGTCATATAGGCGTGCGGCACGGAGGCGGGCGTCAGTACGGGTACCTTTCCGCCACTGGTAGGCGCGCTCGAAGTAGGCGGCGGCGCGGTCGTACTGCTTGTAGGCTTTGCTCTCGTAGAGGTCGCCGAGTTCGTAGGCGACGTCGGCGATTTTGTCGCTGGTCGGGTGCTTTTGCAAAATCTCTTGCAGCACGATTTCCGAACGTCGTTGGTTCAGCGTGTACTCGGTGCCGTAGCCTTTGCCTTTGTAAGTCGACGCGAGTACGAACAGGTCGTTCGCTTCCTTGATGTTCGCCTTGGCTTCGAGCGTAATCGGTGGGACATCGGAGATGTCGAGGCGATACGACGGCTTGTTGCCGAGGTGGTACGCCTTGAGTTCCTCTTGCACCCACTTGGCGCGTTCCTTGTCGCCCGTCTTCATGTAATATTCGTTCAAGGCAATCATCGACGCCTGATATTCCTTGCGGACCGCGATGACTTTCTCGACGAGTTCCGCATCGCCACCACTGCCCTTCGTCGGCACGGCGGCTTTGGGCAGATCGGCACACGCGGCGATGCCGATGCCGAGGATCGCCGTCGAACAGATGGCGAGGATCGTACGCACTGTCATGATTTTGCTCTCCTAAATAAACGAAAGAACCCACGGTTCTGCCGTGGATTCCTCCCATCTTGCGCGAATGATTCGATCACGTTTTCGGCGGTTCGCTCGGGCTTTTCGCTGCGGTGGGCGGACTTACCACCGACCCTGGCAGCAAGGTCGTTTGCGTACCGGCACCACTCACCGGCACGTACGATCCGCTCGAACCGGGGCCGACGGGCATAAATGTCCCCGACGGTCGCGCTTCGATGCGACCGAAGATCATCCGCCCCGCCGGGGTTTGCAGAACGCTCGTTACCACCAGCGAGACATCTTGCCCGACGCTGTTGCGTCCCTGTTCGATGACGACCATCGTGCCATCGTCCATATAGCCGACGCCTTGCCCCGGTTGATCGCCGACCTTCACGACACGCACTTGAAGGAACTCGCCGGGCAGCGCCACCGTTTTCAGGCTGTTCGCCACTTCGTTCAAGTTAATCACGTCGACGTTCTGAAGCTGCGCGATCTTGTTCAGGTTGAAGTCGTTCGTCACCACGCGACCGCCGATCGCTTTCGTGAACAACACGAGGCGCTCATCGACGCGAATCTTCTCGCCCGTTTTCGCTTCGCCGACGCTGCCGTCGTGAATCTCCAGCTCGATTTTCGAGTTATTTTGCAACCGTTTCAGGATGTCCAAACCGCGACGGCCGCGGTTCCGCTTCATCTTGTCCGAACTGTCGGCAATCGCTTGGAGTTCGTTGAGTACGAACCGCGGCACGATCAGCTTCGAGTCGACTATACGAGTATCGCACACATCCGCGATTCGTCCATCGATGATGACGCTAGTATCGAGAACGAGTGGTCGGTTCCCCTTCACCTGCTTGGAAAACTCGACATAAGGGATAATAAACCGAAACTCATCCTTGGTCTGAAGCAGCGTTGAAATCGCTACATAACAACAAATTACGGTAATCAGCACGCGGCCAATGCTGACGAGCCGCTGTTGCAGCGTTTCCGAAAGGGCGCGGGCGACCGACGTAATAATCGGCTCCATCGCCAACGAGAACAGCCAGCCGACGAGCAACCCGAGCAGTAGCCCGAAGTAAATGGCGATGATCGTGGTAATGTCTTTGCTTTTCTCTTTCAAATCGGTGAACAGCACCAACCCACCCGCGCCGAGTACGACGAGCGCGGCAATCGTACCCGCGAACATCCCGCCACCCGCTTCGGCAGAGACTTCGCTAAAAAAGAAGATGAAGGAATACAGCGCCACACCCACAACCGAAACGGCAAAGCAGCCGCGCAGCAACCACAATAACATAGGAGACCTCATCCAGAAATTGCCCGGGGCGGCGGGCGACACAGCATGTATTCCGTCATTATATGTCGAACGACGGTTGAAACAGTCGCCGATATTCGTGTTGCGCGAAACGATCCGTCATTCCAACCAGATAATCCCCCACAACACGCTCAATGGCATCGAGCCGAATGCGGCCCGGCAGGTTCGGGTGTAGCGCCACCGGCAAAATGCGATCCGAGCCGGTCCAGCGTCGAAGGTGTTTCTCCGGCAGCAGTTCCGGAGACCGCACGTATTCGTCGAACAACGCACACAGGATTCGCTTGCCGCTCGCGGTCATTCGCAACACGCTGTGGTGCCGATAAACCCGTTCGCGTAAGAACTGTTCGAGGCCCCGTTTCAACGATTCCATCGGGCCGCTGACCGCCACCAGCAGCGCGACCGCACGCACTTCCTCCGCCGACTGTGGGTTCGTTTCGGTTAAGCGTCGGATCGACTCTTCGAGCAAGTCCGTCACTTGCCAAGCGAGAATCTCGCGAACGACCGCCGTACGCAACGCAGGGCCGGTGAGTGCCGGATGAACCGCGAGAACCCGCTCGGCAGCCCGTTGCCAGAACGCGACATCGTGGAGGTCTTCGATCGCTACCAAGCCAAGCCCGAGCGCATCGTCGAGGTCGTGCGTGTCGTACGCAATGCTATCGACGAGATCGACGACTTGGGCTTCGAGCAGCGGACTACCCGTGAGGCGAAATTCGCCAGAAACGAGCCGTTTGGGGTTCTTGCTGTGCGCCACGAACGCTTCGCGAAGCTCGTACGTGAGGTTCAACCCTGGAAAATCGGGGTAGCGATCTTCGAGTTCATCGACGCGGTATAGCCCGTGCAGATTGTGATCGAATCCGCCAACCGCTTGCATTCGGGCATTGAGCGCGTCCTCGCCCGCATGGCCGAACGGCGGGTGGCCGATGTCGTGCGCGAGCGCGATCGCTTCGGTCAGGTCTTCGTTCAATCGCAGCCGACGTGCCACGGTGCGGGCGACTTGCGTCACTTCGAGCGTGTGCGTCAGCCGCGTGCGGTGGTGGTCGTTGACCGAGGCGACGAGCACTTGCGTCTTCCCCGTCATGCGTCGAAACGCCGAACTGTGAACGATACGCTCGCGATCGCGTTGGTACGCCGAACGAAACGGATGGTCCGGCTCCGCATGGCGACGACCGCGCGACCGATTCGACCGCATCGCGTACGGGGCGAGGTGCGCGTCTTCGATTTCGTGCCAATCGCTCAGAGAAACGGGACGCATCACGCGGTGTGACTCCTTGCGGCGACGAGCATGTCGTACACCGCATCGAGCGATTGCACGATCACGCGCACATCGTTGAGGACCGTCATAAAGTTCGTGTCGCCATTCCAGCGCGGTACAATGTGCCAATGCAGATGCCCCGGCAGCCCCGCCCCCGCCGCACGACCCAGATTCAAGCCGATGTTGAAGCCATCCGCCGAGATATTCCGTTCGAGAATCTGCGTGTACCGAACGATCTCCGCTTGTAAATCGACCGATTCCGCAAGTGTCAGTTCATCGAGACGCGCCTTGTGTGCCTTGGGGATAATTAGCAAATGCCCGTTTGTGTACGGGAACCGGTTGAGCATGATTACGCTACTCTCGGTACGTGCGACGACGTGATTCGCACGATCGTCGCTGCCCGCCACCGCCCGGCACACGAAACAATCGTCGTCCGATGTTCTCGGCTTCGGGTTCGCAACGTAGTTCAAACGCCACGGTGCCCAGAGTTGATCCACAACGCACCCCTGTAACAGTTTCTTGCCCCTGACAGTATATCGTATCAGCGATTCCAGAATTCGCCGCGACGCGAAGGCTTTGCGGAGCGGAGTGCGTTGTTAGTCCGAAGATTCGAGGTTTTGATGCGATTATCAATCGTCTGTGCATTCTTACTCGCCGCGTCTTCGCACGCCATCGCGATGGATTTCGACCGCCTCCCAATCGAGTATTCGACCGCAAAGACCGATAACGCCGTCTCGAAACTCGAACGCCATCTGAAAGCCAGCAAGGTTTCACTGAAAGCGGACGACGAACATGGCTACTTGTCGTCGGTATTGAAGGCACTCGATGTGCCGATCTCGTCGCAGCTACTCGTTTATTCAAAAACGAGCCTCCAACGCAGTCGTATTGGGCCGAAGACGCCGCGGGCGATCTACTTCAACGACGATGTCAGCGTCGGTTACTGTCGTCAGGGCGACGTTCTCGAAATCGCCGCATCGGACATCAACCTGGGTGTCGTCTTTTACACCATCGAGCAAAATCCCGCCAAACGCGGCGCGTTCCTTCGCCAAACCGAGAGTTGCCTGATCTGCCACGGCTCGTCGAGCAATCGCGGCCACCCCGGTTATCTCATCCGCTCGGTGTCGACGGATCGCAGCGGCGAACTCGTGCTGTCGCTCGGTAGTAAGCGGGTCGATCACACAACGCCGCTCGAAGATCGCTGGGGAGGCTGGTACGTGACGGGCACCGTGGGTAAACAGACGCACTTGGGGAACCAGATCGTCGGCGGGTGGCCGTGGGCGGAGAAAAACCAACCGCTGGAACCGTCGAATGTCACCGATCTGAAGCCGTATTTCACTGTCGCCAACTATCTCTCCCCGCACAGCGACCTGATCGCGTT
>JAYSKW010000764.1:0-5770 GCA_043726085.1 Limnoglobus sp. | reverse complement strand
TCCCCCGCCGCATCGGAGCGGGTGACGGTCATGAAGGCTTCTTCGAGGTCGGTTTGCACTTCGCGAAACTGCGTGAGGCCGACGTTTGCACTCGCGAGTTTCGACAGCAATCCCGCCAGTTCGTCGTCGGGCTTGGCGGTGCGGAAGCGTACGGCAAATTCGGCGGGCGATGTCGTCGTTTCGGAACCGGGTTCGAGCTGCGAACGCACGATCTCGGCGACGCGATCGATCTGCTGCACGTTCGACAACAGCACTTCCATCGTCCGCAGTTGGTTGAGTTGTCGGCCGATCTCAGCGAGCGTGCCGTAGGCGCGTAACCGACCGCGTGTGATGATCGCCACGCGATTACAAATCCGCGCGAGTTCGGGCAAAATATGGCTCGTCACGATCAGCGTTTTGCCGCGTGCCGTGAGGTCCAGAAGGATCTGCCGCATCTCGATGCGGGCTTGTGGGTCCAACCCGTTGGCCGGCTCGTCGAGGATGAGCGCGACGGGGTCGTGCAGTAGCGTGCGGGCGATGGCGACACGCTGCTTCATCCCGTGGCTGAGGCTTTCCACGTAGAGATCTTTGAACTTCGTTGCCCCCGTCGTTTCGAGCACTTCGTCGATCCGTTTTCCGCGCGTCTTCCGCGGTATGTCGTACGCCGCACCGAAGAAGTCGAGGTACTCGCCGACACGCATGTTGTCGTACGAACCGAAGACGTCCGGCATGTAGCCGATCAGCCGTTTGATCTTGCGGGCATCGCGTTGGCAGTCGATCCCCGCAACGGTGGCCGTGCCGCTCGTCGCGCGGGCGAGGCCGACGAGGATTTTAATCGTCGTCGTTTTCCCCGCGCCGTTCGGGCCGATGAAGCCGAGAATCTGGCCGCGCTCGACCGAAATCGACAGTTTGTCGAGCGCGACGAAGGAGCCGTACTTTTTGGTAAGGTCTTTCGTTTCGATGACTGGACCGTCCGTTCCCATGAATCGCTCCGAGAGGGTCGCGTGCTTATCGCGGATTGGTGCTACCGACAATTTCCAGACTGATCGACTCGACCGCCCACGGCGTGTCGGACTTCGGCGAATCGCTTTCGTCTTTACCGATGACGAGGCCCACGTGCAATCCGCCGGTCGCGTCGAGTTGCAGGTATTTCGGATCCACGATTTCCTGCGCAATCGACTCCGATGGCCCGACGACACGAAGGAGTTTCGTCGGCACGTCACCCGTATAACCGTTGAGCGTGACGGCGCGATACGGGCAACGGGCTTTCACGTGCAACACGGCCCGTTCGATTGTCAGCGGCAGAACCGATGGCGGTATCTGAAAGCGGATTCGCGAATCGACGGGATAGGTCGAATCCATCGTCACCGCACGGAGCGTTCCGAGTTCAAATCGCCGATAAGGCAAGAACGCGACGGGAATGCTTACCCGCGTACTGGGTGCGGGTCGCTCCCACTCGATCGGTACGAACACGAGCGAATTCCCGACGGTCTTTGCGCCTTCGCCCACAGCAATCGGAACGTCGGCGGTCGTAGCCCAAACCAACATCGTATCGCGGCCGGCAATCGATTCGGGCGGTGCAGTCGCAAGCAGTTTGCGAAGGACGTCTTGCCGCCGTTGTTGACGATCGCTGAGGACTAACCCTGCCACATATCGATCGCCACTCAACAGGTCTTGGCCGCCCGTTTCCCATTTGCCATCGGCAGCCAAACGGACGGCGGAACGATCGCGGTTCGGCGTCATGACAATGGCATCGCTGGGATTCTGAAAGACGCCAGGTAAGAATTGACCGCGCACGCCGTCCGGCCCGAACGTCGCCTTCGCGACAACGGTTCCCGTCGTCCGGGTACCGCGGAACGAACCGAGGCGTACGCCAGCGGGTAGCGAGAGATTTTCGTCGTTCCACGCATCGCGGTCGGTCCAAACCCTTCGTCGCGTTTGGCCTTCGAGGCCTAGCATATCGAGGTCGAGAATCGTTCCACTATTCGCCGACAACTTCACGGGGCCGGACTCGGGTTGATAAGTCGCGAACAACCCGCGGATCGAAGCTTCCCGACCTCCGGGTGCGATTTCGACGATTTCCGCCGTTGCGACTGTCGGCGGTACGGATTGCCTTGCAGAATTGCCGAACGCCACGAATGCAACCGCTGCAACGAACGCAGCCAGCGGGCCGATGAGCGCGACCATCGCCGTTTGTTTCGAGCGGCGCATCAGGAAGCCGACGCCGAAGAGGCTCGCGATAAACGCACCGAAAATGCCGACGACCAGCCCGCGAGGCGGAACCGAATAGCCGATCTCGTCGGTTAATAAACTTCGCATGTCGTCGGGTGTAAACGGATGTATGCTCGGCTTGAATTCCCCCGCGATGGCATCGAGTTCGTTGATTCCCACCGGCAAGTCCGGCACGCTCGGAAACGGCGATGGCGGATCGACAGTCGCTACGGCTGGAACACCTGGGGTCGCATTTTCGCGCGGACGTTCGGTCGGCGTCAAATTGCGATCGCGGTACCAGCCCGCTGGTCCGAGCGTCGTGATGAGGATTTTGCCGCGCCCACGCCGCACGACTGCCGACGCGGGCCAACCGTCGATCGAGTGAACGACACTGTCGCGGTCTGCCATCGCAATGCGAACGAATGGCACCGGCCGATCGAATTCTCGGGCCGCAAGTTTCTCTGTGCTTCCGAAACGGTCGGTCAATTTTATCGATGTTAAACTCGTTCGATCGACGACCGTCGGCACGAAACTTTCGCCGAGAATCGGGCCGAGCAAATCGGGATCGACGCGATCGAGCATTACCCACAACAACCCACCGCGCTCGACCCAACCGCGAATGGCGGCCAGTGTGACGGGGTCGGTTTTCAATCGATTGCTCGCGAGTATGATTTGATCCAGCCCATCGAGCGCTTCGATCGAGCTTGGTAATTCTTCGGTCGAAGTCGTGTAAATCGACACCGACATTCGGTTCAGCCCGCGAACGACTTTCGCAATTTTGATGATCTCTTCATCCGGTGTAGGCACTCGAAATGAGGTAAAGTCTTGCGAGATCGGATCGTCGATGAATACCGCCATCGTCGGTTCGTGCTTTCGATACGACACCACGCGACCTCGAACCCGCTCTTCACCCGGCGGGAGAATCAGGCGGTCGACCCCGTCGGTCCGGTCGTATAGCAGCATCTGGATTTCACGAGCCAATTCCGCTTTTTGAGTCGGGGCGGGGCCGATCGGTAACCATGCCGAAATCGCTGCGTTCCCAGGTACCCAAACGTCGCGTGCGAACTGCGTATCGTTCGCTCCTTCATAGAAAGCCACGGCACGAATCAGTCGCGGCGTCGCATCGTTATTGACGATGCGGAACCACAGCGTGGACCACCGATCCGTCACGCTGGCGCGGTACCCCGCTGGGGAAAATCCATCCAAGCGGATTTTCGAGGCAGCGGGTTCTTGAGCGTGGGAATGCGCGACGAAAAGCAGCCCGAGTGGGACGAGGACTAAGATCGAGCGGATCGCAAGTTTCATCGAAGGCACGCTCGAAGCGGGAGGGGAAGCCGTATCGCGTCAGGTCAGTGTGAGAATATCGACGTGAATTGTCAAGCATTTCGGAAAGCAACTTCCACACTCGTGAGTTGCGCTTACTCGATTTGCTATCGTTTGACTGGCAACTGAAAACGAACCATCGTTACTTCGACCTGGGGTACTGGATACGTTTTCGTGCCAACCCGCAGCGCAAACTATACTTCGCACGGCGGAAACGGATACTTCGTACAAAGGCGAAAATCTCTTATTCTGGTAGCCGCAGGTCTTTAGCCTGCGTTTGCCACGAGCAATCGCTGAGGGTCGTGGTGTGTCTTCGAGACACGACGGTTCGTACGCCCGGAATGAAGGTTTTGTGCGGATCGCGTCGCGTCTCGAAGACTCGCCACGACTGGTTTTTTAGGGTTGTTTCCCCCGCGCAGGCTAAAGACCTGCGGCTACCAGAATGAGAAAAGAACTGATACGTTGTCGCATCTGAAAAGGCATCACTCTTTGCCGCGTGAAGTATACACATCGCCACTCGCCACTACTCCCCCAGATATGCCGCCCGGATGCGTGGGTCGTCGAGTAGCGTGGCGGCTTTGTCGGTCATTGTGACGCGGCCGGTTTCGAGGACGTAGCCGCGGTGTGCTACTTTGAGCGCCATCCGGGCGTTTTGTTCGACGAGCAGGATCGACATGCCCTTCTGATTCAGGTCGCGAATCACCTCGAATATCTGCACGACGATTTGCGGCGCGAGGCCGAGCGAGGGTTCGTCGAGCAATAGTAATTTCGGGCGAATCATCAGTGCCCGAGCAATTGCGAGCATCTGCTGTTGGCCGCCGGAAAGTAAGCCGCCCGGCTGACTTTTACGCTCTTTGAGAATCGGAAACATCGCGAACGCGGTCTCGATGTCGTCGGCTATGCCCTTCGGGTCGTTGCGGGTGAACGCGCCCATCTCGAGGTTTTCGAGCACGGACAGGCGCGGGAAGATCTTGCGGCCTTCAGGCGACTGCGCGAGGCCGAGCCGCACGACTTCGTGGCTCGGCGTCCGGGTGATGTTCTGCCCGTTGAAATGAATCGCCCCGGAACGCACCTTCATGAGGCCGGAAATGCTCATCAGCGTAGTCGTTTTGCCCGCGCCGTTGGCCCCGATGAGCGCGACGATCTCGCCTTCCTGCACTTCGATGCTGAGGTCGTGCAGCGCATCGATCGGCCCGTAACCCGCACGCAATTTATCCACCGTCAACAAAGCGGACATTTAGCGGACCTCTAAGACTACTCGCACGGGAGATTGCGTATCTGATATTCGAAACGGAGTTGCCAGTATCGTAGTAAATTCTGTCCGTTTCGGATTGTCGAATCTCCTGCAAGAGATTTTTTCGATTTGGCGTGAACGGCAATCGAACCGCAATTACAGATAATCGGAAAAGAACTCATTTTCCGCATTGCCCATCTGCGTGCATCGACATAGACTGTCTACCAACTTTATCAAGTGCAATGACATTCGCTAATGGGATGGCTTTATGAAGATCCAAAAATCTCTTCGGACCGCGGTTCGCCTAAAAGTGGAACTGCTGGAGTCGCGCGACGTTCCGTCCGCAGTCGGCACTCTGGACCCGAAGTTCAATGGCACCGGGCATCGCGAATACGCACTGCTCGGGCAAAAAGACGCTCAGGCGGCTACGGCCGTTGCGGTCCAACCCGATGGTAAGATCGTTGCGGTGGGGCTGTTTGCATTTGGGAATGCTCATGCGAACGCAATGGCCATTCGCGTCAATCCCGATGGGTCACTCGACCGGACATTCGGGAACGACGGTCGTGCTGTCGTCGATGCGACCGGAGGAATCGAGCAAACCGCGAATAGTGTTGCCATACAATCGGACGGCAAAATCCTTCTCGGTGGATATGCCAATTACAATAACGGTATCGGTGCCGGTAACGATAAAGATTTCCTTGCAATCCGCCTCAATAGCGATGGCACTGTCGATACGACTTTCGACGGTAACGGAGTCACTTTAATCGACTTCGGAGGCGGTGGCACGAACGATGATTCCGCGTACGGTATTGCAACGTATTTCGTCGGTGGTGTTCGCAAAATCGTCCTCGTCGGTTCGACGCAAAACACGCCAGTACCTAACACAATCGCGGCGACGGATCGTATCGGTATCGTGCAACTCAACAACGATGGCTCACTCGATACCAGCTTCAATAGCACTGGCAAACAGTTCGTCTACCTCGTGAATACCGACGTCGCGAAAGCGGTCACGATCGACTCGAA
>JAYSKW010000763.1:0-6053 GCA_043726085.1 Limnoglobus sp. | reverse complement strand
GTGGGATGTCGGCGCGGGCAGTGGCTCCGTGGCGATCGAAATCGCGCAACTCGTCACGCCCGGCGTCGTGTATGCCATCGAACAAGATGCCGCCGATTTTCACTTGATCGCGGCGAACCTCGAAACCTTCGGCGTGAAAAACGTGAAGCCCGTCTTCGGCACCGCCCCTGCCGTCTTCACCGGCCTGCCCGCCCCCGATGCGATTTTCATCGGCGGCAACGGCGGCGAAATCTCGCGGCTCCTCGAAGCCGCATTCACCGCCCTGCGCTCCGGCGGTCGGCTCGTCGTGAATGTGGGTACGCTCGAAATGCTCTCCGCCACCTACGCTTCGATGAAGCGTCTCGCCGCCGGTCGCGGCACCGTCGACGTGCAACTGGTCAACATCTCCCGCGGCGTCGAGCAGATGGAAAGTCTGCGCTTCGAGGCCGTCAACCCGACGTTCATCCTGCGAATCCGCAAAGTGTGAACTTGCCACACCGGTCACTTTCGGATGGTGACGACGTAAATCTTCGGGATCGAGCCGGTCGCGGATGCCGCCGTCGTGCCGAGCGTGAAGGTGCCGTCTTTGGGTTCGTAGGCGAACGGTTTGCCGGTCGTCGGATCGTCGGGGACCGGCACGATCGTCACGTCGGCGAGCGATTTCGGTATCTCCCCCGTGAAAGCGACGTGCATCCGAACCGCTTCGACAGCACGCAATTGCGCGATTTGCCGCGTCGTTCGCGAATGGGCTTCGTGGACTTTTTGCAGCGCCGGGTACACCAGCGAAAACACCGCGAAGAGCGGATCGTTCGCGTTCGATTTCCGCAGTTCCATCGTTCGCGCTGCGATCCGTTTCATCTCTTGCGATGCGACCGGGTAAGGCATGAAGAACTGCTTCACCTGATCGTCCCACATGTCGCGGTGCAGGTACAGCGAACGCAGCAACACGGCCTGCGTGGTCGGCATCGCATCGACGGTGGCCTTCGCCAGCCCGCGTGCAATCAGGTCTTTTTTCGCGCCCGTGGACTGTATCGCGACCATGCCGGCGAGTGCCATCGAACTCGCCAATTCCCCGAGCTTGTCGTCGGGATCCTGCGAAATACCGATGTTCGCGTACACCTCCCGGAACGCCTTTGCTGCGACGTCTTCGGATACGGGGCCACGTTCCAGTTCTTTCATAATCGGCAGGATTCGCCCGTGAAAGCGGCTCTCGCCATCGAGTGCCGGGCGCGGATCGAAGATCGGGTTCGGCAGTGTCGCGAGTGCCCAATACAGGTTCGGTGCGTTCGGCTGGCCGAGGAGTTCATCGCAGCGGGCGATCGAGGTTCCGACGAGTGCATACCCGACGAGCATCTCGATCATCGTGCTACCTTCGCCGACGTGCCTGCCGAGTTGAAAAGCGGTTTGCATCGTGCGGATCGCGGCATCGAAGCGCTTCTCGGCGATCTCCACACGGACGCGCAACGAAAGTATCCGCATCAGTTCGCGATTCGTCTGGACGGTCGGCAAAAGGTTCTGCGTGTCGCTGAACTTTCGGTTGGCGAGTTGCCAGTCGCAGCGGTCGAGCCGGGCGGCCTCATCAGCTTCGTGCAACATCGGCTGATAGTCCACGAGGAATTTTTTGATCGCCTCCAACGGCAACTGATCGACGGGCGTGCTCTCCCATTTCTCCCATTTCACGCTGAGTTCGAGGCTTTCTTTCGGATCTTTCGGCCAACTCGGTCGCAACACGGCGGCACGCAGGTAACCGACGGCGGCATTGCCGGGTGTGCGGTCGCGCAGCGGCGGCAGCAGTTCGTAGCGCATCGCCGGTCGCGGCGCAGCCATCGGCGTGACCGTCAACCGCGTCGTAAATCGCTCGGGGTCAATCGGCGGCGCAACCCCGCCGACTTTCGCGATCTGGGCCTGAGCCGTGAGCGATAACAGCGAAGCGAGCAGGAATGAGAGAGCGTATCGCATCAGTGACTCGTGTTTGGAGGAGGTTGGGATGCCCCTGGGTGGCGTGTCGTAGCCTATGCGAGCTACTCGTCTTCCAGTCCCTTTGGCGGTTTTGGCGTAACGGGCCGTACTGGTGCGGCGAGGATTCCGGGCGGCAATTGCAACGATTGTTCGAGGGCCACGCGGTCGGGCGCGGGCGATGTCGAGTGCATCGTCGGCAGAACGTTCAGGCCAATCTCGAAGATGTTGGCGCGCATTTCGAGCCAACGTGCCCGTTCCTGAAGTTCCGCTTTCGTCGAAGCCACCAGCGTAGCGGAAGGGTATTCCAGTGGCGATTCGGGCGCGGGTTGCGGTACGGTTCGCGGTGCGGGGGCCACCTCGGTTTGGGGCTTCGGTGGTGCGGGCTTTTCGGGAACTTTCTCCACCACCTTCGGTGTCGGGTCGGACACCGGAATACCGTAGTTTGCCACACCGACGCCGACGAGCAAACCGATGGCTGCGGTTTGTGCCGCGAATGCGCGTTTCCAGAATGTCGCCGTGCGATCGCGACCGGCGGCACCGGCGGCGAACATCAGTTGGTCGCGATTCACGAGACTCGGCAACGGCTCCAGGCCCGTCAGCGCTTTCGCGAGCGGGTGGCCGGTACAGAGCGGGGAATCGGTCATTGGACCTTCGCGGTCGTTGGGCGGCATGGCTTCGCACCTAAATGTTCGCGTAACAATTCGAGACCTTGGGCAAAGCGACGGTACGCCGTACTCGCCGACCCGCCGACCATCGCGGCAATTTGTTCAAAGGTTAGGCCACCCCACAGGTGGGCGACCATAATTTCGCGGATTTCCAAGGGTAGTTCGACGAGTGCGGCGGCCGCCTCCCGGGCATCCAAGCCGGTGGGATCTTCGCTCGGGACGAACCAGGTGGGGGCCTGTTGGGCGGCGTTCGACTCGTACTTCGTTCGCCGTCGTTCCGCACGGCCCGCATCGATCGCGGCATTCCGCACCACACGATACAACCACGGCACGGGGTTGTCGGGTGTCGTCCGCAACCGGACGATTTTCAGGAACGCCGACTGCACGACATCTTCCGGCTGGGCGCACCATTGTCGTGCGTACAGCGCGAGCGCGGCCGCATGACGATCGACCATTTCTGCAATCGCTTCCGGTCCCATTACGTTAAAGACGCCGCTCGGGCGATCTCATTTCCTGTTGCATCGTCGCCGGTCGAAAAATCTCTTGGAATTCTACGGCGCGATCGGAGACATTCTTGCATCGGTTGTTGTTGCGGCGATATTCGCACTCCGTTTCGGCGGTTTCGGAGAGAGCGAGTCGGAAACCGCCTCCCCAAACAATTCTCGCAATCGCTACAGCTTCGCGCGCGGCGATTGCGCATCGGTAAAAACTACAAATCTCCGCCTTCGGATCGCACGTCGTCGCAGATAAAATCCCCTCGACTGACGCAATTGCACGGCCTTCGCTGATCGGCACCTTGAGCACAGGGGATGGATATGCGCGAACCGATTCGCTCGGCGCGATTGCGCGTTTCGCTACATGCGGAACAACTGGAAGATCGCTCCGTGATGTCGGCGGTGGTGCCGGAGTTTCTGACTACCAGTGCCCATGCTCCGGCCCGCGTGCTCGTGGCTGTCACTCCGGGTACCAGCGTCGCCACGAAGTTCTCGCCGTTTGCTCAACACGTCGCGCCGCTCGGTTTCGATATATACTCAGTCGATCTGGCGGCGGATGCCAATGTCGATGCGGTTGCGGCGTTCTATGCGGCGCAACCCGATGTGGTTTCGGCGGCACCGGATCGCATCGTGACGCTCAATCGGACCTTCAACGATCCCTCGCTTTCTGCACAAACGGGCCTCGTCAACATCGGTGCAGAGACCGCGTGGAACCGCCAGACGGGGACGCGAAACACCATCGTGGCGGTGATCGACACCGGCGTCGATTATCGCCATCCGGACCTCGCCGCGAACATTTGGGTGAACCCCGGCGAGATCCCCGGTAATGGCATCGACGACGACCGCGATGGATTCATCGACGATGTGCATGGCTACGATTTCGCTAGTAATCGTGGCGATCCGATCGATACCGATTCGCACGGCACGCACATCGCGGGCATCATCGGCGCGGTCGGCAATAATGGCATCGGCATCTCCGGTGTGAATCCGAACACGCGAATCATGCCGTTGAAGTTCATCGGCGACGACGGCACGGGCTTCACGAGCAATGCGGTTCGCGCGCTCGATTTTGCGGTCCGTCACGGTGCGAAGGTGGCGAACGCAAGTTGGGGCGGCGGCGATATTGACAGCACGCTGTCAGCGGCAATCGCCCGCGCCGGGGCTGCGGGGCTGATCTTCGTGGCGGCAGCGGGGAACGACGGCTCGAACAACGACGTGCGGCCGTTCTACCCCGGTTCGTACATCACCAGCTTGCCGAACATCGTCACCGTGGCGGCGTCGGATTCATCGGACAACTTGGCGAGTTTTAGCAACATCGGCGCGAACACGGTCACCCTCTCCGCGCCCGGCGTGAGCATCCTGAGTACGTTGCCGAACGACCGCTACGGCATCCTGACGGGCACTTCGATCTCGACGCCATTCGTCACTGGCGCGATCGCACTGATCTGGGATCAAAACCCGAGTTGGACTTACCAGCAAGTGTTAGCGAAGCTGCGCTCATCCGTCGATCCGATCGCGAGCATGGCTGGAAAGACGACGACGGGCGGGCGGCTCAATATGGCCAAAGCGCTCGATGCCATCGCGGTGTCACCACCGCCCGTCATCGTGCCGCCACCCGTGACCGTGCCGCCGCCAGTCGTCGTACCGCCCGCGCCGCCACCGGTGGTTCCCGTTCTCGTTAGTGGCCCACAGGTGATTTCGTCACTATTCTCGGGAACCGTCCCCAGCAGTTACGACCGCGTGCGATTCACCTTCAACACGCGGATCAACGCGGCGACGATTACGCCATCGGATGCCTCGCTGACAGGGCCGGGCGGCGCGATTGCGATCCGTGCGATCAGCGCTGTTGCGGGCACGAACGACACGCAGTTCGATGCGACGTTCGATGCACAAACGACGCCGGGAAGTTACACGTTCGCCGTCGGCCCGGACCTGTTCGACGTGGCCGCACACCGGATGGATCAAAACCGTAACGGCATCAACGGCGAACCCGCCGACCGCTACACGACCAGCGAAACGCTCGGTGCGAGCGCGACGGCGACGACGTTCACGACCACGGCCGCGAACCTGCCGGTCGCGATCCCCGACCTCGGCAGCGTGTCGATTCCGATCGTCGTGGCACGCGATGCGACGATTGCCGATCTCGATGTGCGGTTGAATCTTTTTCACACGTTCATGGGCGATCTGCGCGTCGAACTCGTCGGCCCGGCAGGGCAAGTCGTGACGTTGGTGGACCGTCGCGGTGCCGGTGGTCAGGGCTTCCACGAGACGACATTCGACGACGGTGCAACAGTGGCAATCGAAACGGGCACCGCGCCGTTCACCGGCAGTTTCCGCCCCGAATCGGCGTTGAGTGTTTTCCACGGAACGAATGCCCGCGGCACGTGGACGTTAAAAGTAACGGACAACGATGCCTCCGATACCGGCAGTGTCATCGGGGTGTCACTGCTGTTCACGACGAGCATCGCCACGACGGTTCGCACCCCCGCATTCGCCGACAGCCCGATTCCGGTTGCGGTTTCCACCACCGCGCTAACCGACTTCCAGCTAATGGTCGCCGATTTCCTGGCGCGCCTTGAAGCGACGAACGAACGGCACAGTGGGATACGCGGCTCGCGTGTCGTCGGATTTCCCATTTAGCCGCGACGCGGAGACATTGTAGCGGTGCGCGTGCGCGTTACCTGTTTGCGCAATCATCGGTACTTCGTGCCCCGCGCTTCGCTGCGCAAAGCCTGCGCGGCGCGGCTAAACGAAGAGAATACGCTGCTCGCTTCTGCCACTTTGACTATAACTCTTGCTACTGTCCGTTTGCTTTCACGCATTTCCCGGAGGGATTCCATGCGGGTTCGCTTCCCTGTATTGGTGGCCTTGGCTGCCGCGACGGTGTTCACCATGACGATGCCTACGACCCATGGCGACGAGGGGATGTGGTTGTTCAACAACCCGCCCCGCAAAC
>JAYSKW010000762.1:0-12312 GCA_043726085.1 Limnoglobus sp. | reverse complement strand
CCACCCAACTGCTTACCAGCCGCTTGCCTCCGGCGTGGTGATCGACGATGAACCCTTGCGCCATCTCGCCGCTGCACTTGGGACACCGACTAGTTTCCGCGCTTATGATACAACACCTCAGTAGTAAGGACTGTGGTCGCCCTACTGCCGCCGAACGACAAAGCTCAGCAGCACCGGCCGACAATGCGACTATGACCCACGAAAAGCGAACATGCGTATGGTGTGGTTAGGCCTCTTCGCGGCTCGCAACCACACCATCTGGTATGCCAATGCTAAGTTGGGTTATAAGGAATGGTAATTGTGTCGCAGGCGAGTGTCAAACAAATTGTGTGTGGAATTTGAGACTTCCCACGGACGTTCGTGGCTTTGGATTGGTCTTACCCACACGAAAACCAGTAGTCAAAAAATCCAAGACGATCCGACGTAAGTCGACTTTTGCGATGTGCGCGAAGTGACCGAAAAATGTCTCCAAGTGTCGTGAGAATGTCGTACTCGGTCGATTTTATGTCGCGTCCGGTCGATTTTGTGTTGCGTCCGGTCGATTTTTGCGCTGAGTGTCAAAACGAGGGTCATCGACACAACTCACGATTTGGGTTCGAGATGCGGAATACGGAACAGTGGATCGCGATCAAAAAGTGGCGTTTTCGGGTCGCGAAAACCGGAAAAACACTCCAATAAACGGTTTTTGAGCCTCCGCAATTGTGACTTACGTCGATTCTGGCACGTGTTCTGAATAGAATTCCCGTTCCCGAACTTCCGCGAAAGGACCGTTATGCCGCTCGACTGGGCTCCGCTGGTCGATCTGATTCGGCAACATCAGACCATACTCTTGATGACGCACGTTCGCCCCGATGCCGACGGGATCGGTTCGCAACTCGCGCTCGCCGATGCGCTGCGGCAGATCGGCAAAACGCCGCGAGTGGTGATCGCCAGCCGGTTGCCGCCACGCTATGCCTTTCTGGACCCCGAACGTCGGTTGATCGAGGAATTCGAGTCGCCCGGCACCGCGTTTCGCGACGTCGATGCGATCTTCGTCATGGACACGGGAACCTGGGGGCAACTCGGCGAATTCGGCGAATTCATGCGGTCGATGAAGGTGCCGAAAGCCGTGATCGACCACCACCGCACGCAAGACGACCTCGGCGGGCTGGCATTCGTCGACACGACAGCCGAAGCAACAGGACGGCTTTCGTACGAGATCATTCGTGCCCTCGGTGCCAAAATCTCGCCGATGGCGGCGCACCATATGTTCATGGCGCTGGCGCTCGATACCGGCTGGTTTCGCCACCCGAACACGACGGCCGCAACGTTCGCGTTGGCCGCAGAACTCGTTGCCGCCGGTGCCCAACCGACGCCACTTTACGAGCAACTGTTCGAGTGCGCATCGGTGGCCCGTTTCAAGCTCGTCGGGTTGTCGCTGTCGCGATTGCAAGTCCATTGTGGTGGCAAAATTGCCTTCACCGACGTCCGTTTAAGCGATTACGCCGCAACCGGTGCCGTGCCCGGCGACACCGAAGATCTGATCAATTACCCGCGAAGTATCGAAGGCGTCGAGATGGCGATGATCTTCATCGAACAGCCCGACGGCGGCACGAAAGTGAGCTTCCGCGCCCGATCCGCAGATGTCTCCAAGGTGGCGGAGAAGTTCGACGGCGGCGGGCATAAACTCGCCTCGGGTGCCCGATTACCCGACGACGTGGACGATGCCATCGTGAAAGTTCTGGCCGCGTGTGAAGAGGCCTTGCGATAGACCCTTTCCTCCGCAGGGTCTTGCGTGCTAAACTATAGATATCCCGCCTCAGTCTCCGAGGGCTTCTGCCTCGGCTTGCCACACTCGTCGGAGTGCCTGCCATGAATACCACCACACCACCACGACCGTTCACGCTGCGCGACCTGCCGATCCCGGCGAAGTTGGTCATTAGCGGGTTCCTGATCGCGATCGGCCTCGGTTATTTTTCCGCCTTGGTGCAATTGCACTTACAGCATTCGAGCCGCAACGGCGAGCCGATGCCATCCGTGAGTGATGTCGTCGAGATCTTCGCGGGCAAGAAGAAGGTCGATCCGAACGCACCGCCCGAGAAGCCTGCCAGCAAGATGGAAAAGCTCATCATGGGGCCAACCGAAGGGGCATCGTGGAACGGCTCTGGAAGCATGGCGGCGGCGTTCTTTCACAAAGATGGCGACACGTACCGCGATGCGAACCCCGATGAAAAAGCGAAACTCGACCCCGAACGCAACGGCGAACGTGCGGCACTCGTCGCGTGGCTGAACGCCCCCGAAGCCGACCGCAGAATCGCCTACGAAGCCGATGCGTACCTGCTTCCCGAAGATTTGAAGAACAAGCCGTTGACGGGCGCGTACCTGACCGCCGATAAGTCCGGCGCGAAGGTGAAGTCGATACTCGACGCGCGCTGTGCGCGATGCCACAAGAAGGGCGAAGCGCAAGAGAATTTCTCACTCGAAACCTACGAGCAGATCGCCAAGTACGCGGTCGTTCCCCCCGCAGTGGTGGCCGTCGATGGCTGGATTAAAAGCGACCGTCAAACGAGCGTCGAGAAACTCACGCAATCGACGCACGCCCACTTGCTGAGCTTCGCGATGCTGTTCAGCCTCACGGGGCTGACGTTCGCATTCACGGGCTACCCACTACTCGTTCGCTGCTTCATCGCCCCGCTCGTGTTATTCTTCCAAGTGGCGGATGTTTCGTGCTGGTGGCTCGCCCGCATCGATGGCGTTGGCCCATACTTCGCGATGGCGATCATCTTCACCGGCGGTATATCGGGGCTAGGTTTGCTGGTGCAAATTTTCGGTAGCCTGTGGGCGATGTACGAAGGCCGGAGCCGACTTATCTTGTGCGTCGTGATCTTCCTCGGTGTCGTCGGCATGGGCGCACTGATGGCCACGGTGATTATGCCCGCACTGGTCGCAGAGAAAACGATCGGCAAGCACCCAGAGGTTCTGGCGGTCTCCGAAGCCAAATCGGTCGCCAAGAAAATCATCGCTCAAGAGAGTGCATCGAAGAAGAAAGTCGATGCACCAAAAGTGTTGCCGGTGGTGGTGTCGCACCTTGAAAAACTGATAATGGGGCCGCGAAAAGGTCAACCTTGGAACGGCGAAGGCAGTATGGCGGCGGCGTTTTTCGAGAAAGACAAAGCGTTCAAGGCGGCGATGTTAAAAGGACCGAATCCGCAACTCGAAGCCGAGCGAGAAGGCGAACGCCTCGCAATGCAGGCCTGGTTGCAACTGCCCGAACCCGAACGCAAGAAGGCGTACGACGCCGATGTCGTCGCGTTACCGCCGACGCGCATCGGGCAGCCGATCACTGCGAACTTCCTCGGTGCCGATAAGAAGACGGCGAAAGTGAAGTCGATATTCGCCGCCCGCTGCGTGATCTGCCACAGCAAAGACGGCGAACAGGACAGCTATCCGTACGACACTTACGCGGAGATCGCCAAGTACTTCGGCCCTGCGAAATAGCGACGATCCGTTTAGACGGCGACCGCTTCTCGGGCCAACGCTTCTTCGGCTTGGAGCTCGTCGATCAGCGGCCAGAGTTCGTCGACGCCATCGTAGAAAAGGTTGCCGATGAGCACATCGGTAATCAGGCCCTTTTTATCGGGGTGACGGCGGACCAGCTTGCCGAAGTTGAGGCCATCGTAGAAGGCACACACGAGCTTCTTCATGCGGTCCATACCGCGAACGTACTCCGCCTCCCAGCTTCGCAGGCGAGCCTCGCTCAGGTCGTTCGCGGCCAGCGCATCGCCCACCGAATCGGCCGCCATCGATGCCGACGTGAGCGCGAGCAACACACCCGACGAGTACAGCGGATCGAGGAACCCGAAGGCGTCGCCGACGAGTACCCAGCCATCGCCCGCCGCTTTCGTGGCGCGGTACGTGTACTCTTTCTGAACGCGGTAGGTGTCGCAACGGGTTGCATTTTCGAGCCGCGAATGCAGACCTGGGCAGAGTGCCACTTCTTCGTTGTAAATCGATTCGAGATCTTTCGATTCGCGGTTTTGCAACAGGTAATCGTGGTCGGCCACTACGCCAACGCTAATCACGTCGTCGTGCAAAGGGATGTACCAGAACCAGCCCTTTTTACCCTTGGTTTGCAGCACGATTGTCGCGCCTTCGTCCTTGCCGATGTCGCGATATGCACCTTTCCAGTACGTCCAAACAGCGGCCTTCTTCAGTTGCGGATCCCACTGGCGCAGCCCGAGCCGATCGAGAATCAGCGACGACTGCCCACTGGCGTCGATCACGACTTTCGAGCGCACGATCTGCTCGGGTTGATCTTCCACTTTCACTCGCACACCGACGGCGCGGGTACCATCGAATACCACTTCCTGAACGCGCGAACCTTCGTGAATTTCGACGCCGTGTTCGCGGGCATTGTTCAACAGCATGTTGTCGAATTCGCTGCGGCGAACTTGCCACGTTTGACTGCGCTCGTGCGGGTCGTGTTCGGCAAAGTAGAACGGCTCCGACAGCCGACCGCGTTCGGAAACGAACTGCACGCTGTACTTCTCGATGAAGTGGCTACCCTTCATTTTGTCGAGCATGTTCAACCGCTTCAGCACCGGATAGGTGTGCGGGATCAGCGATTCGCCGATGTGAAAACGCGGGAAGTGTTCGCGCTCGAACAGCTTGACCGTATGCCCCTTTTGGGCGAGCAGCGTCGCAACGGCACTGCCCGAAGGCCCGCCGCCAATGACGATGACATCGACCGATTTCTCTGGATTCGCACTCATCGTTCTGCCTCCAAGTGATGGTGAAGATTAAGACAGGATTAGCAGGATGGAACAGGAATTAAGAACCAAGATTTCACTCTGATATCCATTTCGTTAATCCTGAAAATCCTGTCTGTCATTTCCAAGGACTGCCATCGGGTTCGTGTGGCGCTCGTGCGCGTTTGAGCAATGCCGTCAGCGACTTCAACTCCGAGTCCGTCAGGTGGCCAAGTTGCCGTTCGTGGCAATTTGCCAATGGTTCGGCAATCGAATCGATCATTGCCAAGCCCGAATCGGTGATTCGCACCCACACCGTTCGCCGATCCGTCTCGGACCGCGTTCGCGAAATCCAGCCGCGTAATTCGAGCTTGTCGAGCATCCGCGTGATGTCCGGCGATCGCGAAACGAGGCGGGCAATCACGCTGAGTGTCGGCACGAATTCCGGGTACGACGATTTGAGCAACCGCAACAAGTTGTACTGCTGTGCGGTCAAGTCCCAGTCCGCAAACAGTTCGTCCTCGAACGCTCGCAACCGGTCGTACGTTCGCCACATGGCCAAGTACGCTTCTTGCTCCGGCGAATCGAAGTGTCGTGCGGTCGTTGGTTTCGCGGTGACGTCAGCCATAATTGCAGTATACCCGTCTAAACAATAGTTGTCCAGACAATTAACTGCAAAAGCGATCCGAACTCTACCGATGCTTTCGCTTTTCGATCTCCTCAAGGAGCTTCGTCGCAAGTTCCTCGCGGGTGACGGTGACGTACGGTAGGTTGTCGCCGCCGAGATAGGCTACGTGGGACATGCCTTCGAGTGTGTTGGCGACCATCAGATCGGCGGACGAATGCCGGCGAGATGCCTCCGCCACTTCCAAAAGCTCCTGCGTTCCTACGCTGACCTCGAGTTTGAACTTCACCAGCGTGCCCGTAAAGTTCCAGTCGGTGCGGATGCGGTCGATCAACTTTGCGGCCGGAATCAGCTTCAGCCAAAGCTCCGGGTGGCTACTCTTCATCTTGCCGCGGGTCGCATCAATTGTCGGTTGGCCCGTGGCATCGGGAACGAAACGGCCTACCACGGTGTAGTCGCTGATCGCGGCCGATTGAACAATCGCATCGAAGTGGTTGCCGGGTACGAGCGCCATTAAGATATTGTGTAAGTCGTCGTACGTTTTGTACGGCCGCACCTGCCAGCGCGACGGCTCGAAGTGATTGCCCGCAGCGAGTTCTGCCAGGATCTGCGGGTGCGAAGTCGCAATCGTGACCGTGTGGCCGCGGTTGTAGGCTTCCAAGGCGATTCGCCCGCCCGTTCGCCCGCTGAAGATGTTCGTGATGCAGCGCACATCGTCGATCGGCGTCTGCGTATTCCCGGCCGTCACAAGAAGATTCATCGGTGCAAACCTGACAAAAACGAGAGCAGAATGGAACCGATAGTAGCGTATCGAATCGAACCCGATTTGACTGTCGAAGAGTTTATCGACATCCTCAATCGCTCGACGTTGGCCGAGCGCCGGCCCGTGGATGATGTCGTTACGATTCAGCGAATGCTTCAGAATGCGAGCGTAATCCTCACAGCACGAGTCGCAGATCGCCTCGTCGGGGTGGCACGGAGCCTCACCGATTTTGCCTTCGCCACGTACCTTTCGGACTTGGCCGTCGACGAAGAGTATCAGCGTCGCGGCATCGGCAAGGAACTCATTCGCCGCACGCACGAAGCGGCTGGGTTGCAGACGATACTGATTCTGTTATCCGCACCGAAAGCCGAAACGTATTACCCGCACATCGGCATGGTGAAACACGAATCGTGCTGGACACAGCCAAGGCATTGAACAAAACCGCCCGGCTAACAAGCCGAGCGGCCACTGGTTCATTCGCAACTCGATTACGCCGCAACAGCAGTTCCACGACGGAAGCGACGGATCATACCGAAACCAATCATACCGATGCCGGCGAGTAGGATCGCGGGTGGGGCGGGCACGGACGCCGTATGAATGAGTTTCTGCGACACGGCTGCGTAACCGGCATCGTTCAGGTGAACGTAGTTGACGGGATTTTTTATTCAAAACAGCGACTTCGTTCGTCCACTCGACCTTGCCACGGTCGTTTTGCCGCCGAGGGTGTGGATGTAATCGTAGTAGCCCGCGAGTTTGAATTTCTTCGCGGTGTTCGCGGACGACATGTAGCGGATGTTGCCGAAGACTTGGCGTTCGGGTGGCCACGGGCGGTCGAACAGGCCGAAGCACCAGAGGATGCCGGTGTAGCTGTTCGGGTCGCGGCCATCGGTGGCGTACTTGTTGTTGAGATGTTCGAGCACGACATAGGCTTCCTCGGGGTTGGCCGACCATTCGAGGACTTTCTTGCCCCATAACATCCGCATATAGTTGTGCATTTTGCCCGTGGCAACGAGTTCGCGTTGGGCAGCGTTCCAAAGATCATCGTGCGTGTCGCCGTGCTCCCACTGTTCGAGCGTGTAGTGAAATTCGCGTTTGTCGCTGGCATGTTTATTCAAGGATGCCTTCGCCCACTCGGGCAGCACGCGGTCGAGCGTGCCCCCCGTTCGCGGCGAGAAATCCATCGTCTCGAAGTTGAATCTCGGCGCTTCGCCAGCGACGGCCCAACTCTGGTTCTTGCCCTTCGCGTTCGCCACTTCCAGATTGCGGCAATGGTGCCAGTGGAAGCCGATGTCGCGCCACGTGATCGCTTCGTCGAGAAAGCCGTTGACGTTGTCGTCGCGGCAGAAAAAATCGTCCTTGTTGCGCGTCTTCAGGTTCAGCATCTCCGACGTCCATTTGCCGTTCGCGTTCAGTGTGCCATCGATGACTTCGTCGACCGACAGTTGCCCGTAATGCAAGTACACGCTCAGCCCGCTCGACGAGTTTCGCGTCGGAGAATCGGGCTGGCTGCGTTCGGTCGAGTAGCGCGACAGCTTGTTTTTAAGGAAATTCGCGAGTACCGCCTTCCCCGCCACCGTGCCACCCGCTTGGCCCGGCACGATCGGCACGGCGCGATCGAGTGGCAGTTCGTTCATGAATGCGGTCAGGTCTTTCGGCGGCGACCAGAGCTTGAACGGCGCGTCGATAGCACCCTTCGCCAACCCCGTTACATCGGGTTCGGCGATTGCGCGATGCGTCCACGATTCCGCAAAGAGCTTGTGCATTCGCGGTCGCAAATGTGCGGCGGCGCTCGTCACTTTTCCCAACAGCGAAAGTGGCACCACGCTGTTGCCATCGACCGCGTGAACCGCCGTCTGCGTCGATTTCGCCAACGCGCGATTGTGAGCCGGGACGATGAACGCGGGGTAATCGTCTGTAATGACGATGCTCGCTTTGTCTGCGAGTGATTTCACCAAGCCGTGGCCGTTGTCGCCCGGCGTTTCGACGAACGGCCAGTAGGTCAGCCCCATCGATTTGGCGGCGATCGCATTGTCGCGCATTCCTTCGAGCATGAAGTGGTGGAACCGCGGCGAAGCCCACGGGTAGTTCAGTTTCAGCCCTTCGTAAACCACTAGCGGTTTCTTGAGATTGCGTGCCGTGTGAATCGCATAATCGAGCGCGTGATTGTGCGTCAGACGCCGAAACATCTGGCACCAGTACAGCACGTACTGCCCGTTCGCGTTCGTCGGCTGGGCGTTGACCTTGCGAATGCGCGTATCGTTGAAAGTCGGCATCTCTTATACCTTTTCAGATGGCACGATGTACCAATTCTTTTCTTATTCTGGTAGCCGCAGGTCTTTAGCCTGCGCGGGGGCAAATACCCTCAAAAACCAGTCGTGGCGAGTCTTCGAGACGCGACGCCATAATCCACAACGTTCATTCATGGCGTACGAAATGTCGTGTTTCGAAGACTCATCACGACCCTCAGTCGTTGCCGCTGGAAGTACGCAGGCTAAAGACCTGCGGCTACCAGAACAAGAGATTATCGCCTACTTGCGGTGTACCAACTACCACCGAGAGAAGTGTAAGCGTGTCTCCTTCGGTTCCCTATATATAGGGGTGATGCGAAAGCACTTTCTCGAAATCGAAGCCGTCCGCAAACACTACGGCACGACCGTGGCGCTGAATGGCGCGACGTTTGCCGTCGAACCCGGCGAACTGTTCGGCTTACTCGGGCCGAATGGAGCGGGCAAAACCACACTCCTGTCGATCGTCACGGGGTTGATCGATGCCGACGAAGGTACGATTGTCCTCGATGGCCAGCGGTTCCGTCGAGCAGACCGGGCGCTCCGCAAACTCATCGGCATCGGCACGCAAGACCTCGCGGTTTATCCCGAACTGACCGCCCGCGAAAACGTGATTTTCTTCGGCAAACTCTACGGTTTACGCACGAACGAACTGAAACGGCGTGCAGACGAATTGCTCACCGGCGTTGGGTTGCACGATCGTGCGGACCACCGTGCCGGTACCTTCTCCGGTGGCATGAAACGTCGACTGAACCTCGCGGTCGCCGTCGTGCATATGCCGAAGTTGCTGTTGCTCGACGAGCCGACAACGGGCGTCGATCCGCAGTCTCGCAACCTGATTTTCGACGTCGTACATAAGCTGAACCGCGACGGCATGACGATCATTTACACGAGCCACTACATGCAGGAAGTGCAGGCGCTTTGCCCGCGTATCGCGATCATGGATGCGGGAAAAGTCATCGCCTGCGACACGCTTTCGCAGTTGTTGAAATTGCACCCGAGCAGCCTGTTGGTGAAACTCGACCGCGTTCCGGATCGCTTCTTCGAGACGCTCCGCGAACTTCCCGGCGTGCAAACGGCCGCGTTGCAGCCCGATGGCATCCGCCTGACATCCGACGCACTCGGGCCGCTGTTGCCGAAACTCGCGCTAGCCTGCGCAACGGCGGGCGTCACGCCGACCGCCTTCGAAACCAACGAATCGACGCTCGAAAACGTCTTTTTGCAGCTAACGGGTCACGCCCTTCGAGATTAACGCCATGCGACCCATCCTCACCCTCGCGGCCAAAGATTTTCGGCTGATGCTGCGCGATCCGCGTGCGGCGGTGATCTTGTTAATCATGCCGATTTTGCTCGTGCTGATTCTCGGCATCACCGTCGGCGGCGCGTTCGACCCGAACAAAAAAGAACAGCTTCGCATCTCCGTGGTCAACCTCGATGCGGGTCTGCCGGCCGATGCCGGTGGGTTCCCGGATCGGCCGTGGTCCGAGATTCTCATCGAGGATTTTTCTGGCACCGCCGACATCAAAGTCGAGATAATCCCCAGCCGCGAAGAGGCCGAACGCCTGATCCGATCGGGCGAGCGGGCGGTGATTATTATCCTCGAAGCGGACTTCAGCGAGCGCATTCATCGTTGCTCGTTCGTCGGCGAGCCGTTCAAACTCAACCCGATCAACCCGCTCAACCGCGACGGCATGAACGTCGGCGAAGTGTCGGTAAGCATCCTCCGCGACCCGACGCAAGAAGTCGCGGCTGCTGTCGTCGAACAGGTCGTGCAAGTCGCGCTCATGCGCGTCGTGATTCCGTGGATGATCGGGCAGGCGTTCGACATGATCGGCACCGACCCATTCATGGATCGCATGGAAAAGCACATGCCCGCACTCCGCGGCGCGTACCTATTGCTGCCGAAAAAAACCCTCGGCGATGGCTTGCAGAAAGGCATCTCGGCGTTCTTCAGCAAGTACAATTTTCGCGGCAAAACATGGGCAAAACTCACGAACAGCGACCCACCACCGCTACGCACGGCGAACCACTCCCCGTACCAATCCGATGGCTCCGGGACGATCCGCCGCGGCGCGATTCGCTATCAGGCACTCGTCCCGAGCTACACTGTCACCTTCGCATTCTTCCTCGTGCTGGTGATGGGCTGGCTGTTCGCCAGCGAGCGCCGATTCGGTACACTCGTGCGGCTCAATGCCGCGCCGATTGCACGCTGGCAACTGCTCATTGGCAAGTTGCTCCCGTGCTTCGCGGTGTCGTTGTTGCAAGGCTTTGGCTTACTGATCGCAGGCAATTTGCTGTTCGGCATGACGCTCGGTTCGCAGCCTCTCTTACTCATTCCCGTCGTGGTCTGTACGTCGTTTGCCGCGGTCGGTTTGGCGATGTTCGTGGCCGCGTTTGCGAAAACGGAACAGCAGGTTTCGGTAACGGGCACGCTACTCGTGATGGTGTTGGCGGGGCTAAGCGGGTCGTTGATGCCGCGCTACCTGATGCCCGAAGAAATGCGCCGCGTCAGCCGCGTCACGCCCCACGCCTGGTCGCTCGATGCCTACGCGCAACTGCTAACCAACCCCGACCCGCAAACCGCAATCGTCTGGATCGCGTGTGCCGCACTGTGCGGCTTCGGCACGCTGTTCACGCTCATTGCGTGGTGGCGAATGTCCATCGAAACGGAGTTCCGGAATTAGCCGCGTCGCGGCAATTTCTGCTAAACGGGGATGGTTCAAACCTGGGTATCAATGTCGGCAATTTGCCAATTCTGGTAGCCGCAGGTCATTAGCCTGCGTTACTTCCACCGACAACGACTGAGGGTCGTGGTGAGTCATCGAAACACGACGGTTCGTGCGACAACAATGCACGAATTGTGCGGATTGCGTCGCGTCTCGAAGACTCGCCACGACTGGTTTTGGAAGGTATTTGCCCCCGCGCAGGCTAAAGACCTGCGGCTACCAGAAAAGAAGAACGAAGGACGAACCTGCTACCCAAAAACACCGCTTTTTGCACCATGCCGCAAAACGCAAACGGCCCGCTCGAATGAGCGGGCCGTAGGTGTTATTGACATCGAAAACTAGCTGACCAGTTCCTTGATCCACTTCGGTTTGTCGCCGGCGATGTAGTACGGACGGCCGAGGTTGTCGCGCACGTCGGCAACCGATTGTGGCGTCGGGTCGATGCCGAGGCCACGGTACAGCGTCGCGTACATGTCCATGATGTCGGTCGGGTTGTCTTTGATCGAGGTGCCATCGGCATCGGTTGCACCGTAAGCCTGGCCGCCCTTGATGTTACCGCCACCCATGACGACCGACCAACAGCGTGGCCAGTGATCGCGACCGCCGTTTTGGTTGATCTTCGGCGTACGTCCGAAGTCGCCCATCCACACGATGACGGTGTCCTTGAGCTTGCCGCGGTCGGCGAGGTCGCGGGTTAAGGCGGCCATACCCTTGTCGAGTTCGGGCAGGCGGCGTTGGAGCGCACCGAAGATGCCTGCGTGCATGTCCCAGCCACCCATGCCGATTTCGACGCAAGCGACGCCCGATTCGACGAGCTTTCGAGCGAGCAAACAGCCGTTGCCGAAGCCGGTACGACCGTACTCATCGCGGAGTGCAGCAGGCTCTTTATCGAGGTTGAAGACTTCCTTACGGCTGCTGGTGACGAGGTTGAGGGCCTTGTCGTAGACTTCCTTGTGGGACTTCGCGGCATCGGCGGGAACGTTCGTTTTGAAGCCGCCTTCGAGGCCCTCGAACAGCAACTTCCGGCGATCCATCCGCGAAACATCGACGCGAGGCGAGACGTTTTCTGGTGGGCTGCCGGGGTTTTGCACGCCGAACGAGGCGTACTTCATGCCGAGGAAGCCAGGGCCGACGCGACCGCCGCCGACGCTGATGAAGCTGGGGATGTCGGCGTTTTTCATCGCCT
>JAYSKW010000761.1:0-3593 GCA_043726085.1 Limnoglobus sp. | reverse complement strand
CCATTGCAAGGCGTCGCGACGGCGGTCAGTACATACCTACTTCAAACTTTCGGATTCGTGGCGGTTGCGGAGGGGAACACCATCCGCATGGGAGATGGCGTCCGTCTCGGCGTCGTCGAGGCGTGTAGCGGATTGAGTATGGTTATGATTTTCCTTGCATTGACAACGGCTGTTGCAATTCTCATGAAACGACCTTGGTACGAAAGGGTCATCGTTCTTGCTAGCACAATTCCGGTTGCACTCCTCGCTAACATCATCCGGATCACATCGACGGGAATCCTCCATAAGTTGGTCAGTCGCGAGTTTGCCGACCGTGTCTTTCACGACTTTGCCGGCTGGCTAATGATGCCGCTCGCACTTGGGATGCTCTGGATCATCATGAAGATCGTCTCCCGATTGATCCTCGATATCGAGCCGGAACGTGCGATCGGATCGGTCGCTAAAATACCCACGCGCACTGCTGGATTGAGCGGCAAATAAACGGAGTACGTAATGCGAATCGCACTGTGGACTTCAGCATGGCTTCTTGCCATTTCATTCGGCTTTGGCGAAGGCCTGTGGACGGGTCGCTGGGCTCGCTCAGATGCGCTCGACGTGGCCGCAAAACAATTGGGGAAACTTCCAAAAACCATCGGCGAGTGGGAGAGCACGGATCGCGAATTGAGTCGCGAGGAGGTGGCGATGGCGGAGTTGTCGGGGCACGTGATGCGTACGTACACGCGAAAAGAAACGAATCAGGTCGTCTCGGTACTCCTCGTTTGCGGCAAGCCGGGTCCGATATCGGTCCATACCCCCGATATTTGCTTCAAGGGTATCGGGTTCCAGATGGCTACCGAACCGGTTGTGTTGCCTTACGAAGAATTGACCGCTCGATTCTGGACGACGCGGTTTGAAAAAGGCAATTCGCCGGTCGAACAATATACGGTTTTGTGGGGGTGGACGACTGACGGAACGTGGGTGGCAGCCAATAACCCGCGTATCGAGTTTGCTACGCAGAATGTTTTACACAAGCTGTATGTCATTCGCCCACTCGGTACCAAAGACACCGCTCCGAAAGACGATGTCCCGCTCAATGAATTTCTCTCGATATTCATGCCGAGTGTCAATCGTGCACTCTTCACCAATTAAGCATTTTTGCGGATAGCTAAAGAGAGAACTGAGCCATGCGAATCCAGAAACGATTGAATTTCAAGCTAGGTTTGAGCCTCATCTTCGGTTTGGCGGCTTTTGCTGTCGGCGTCCACTTCCTGCATGCGTATCAACTCCGCCGTACGTCGCGAGGGTTGTACTCCGAAGCGATACAACTCGAGGAGGCAGGTCAACAAAAGTTGGCACTCGAGTTTTACGAACACTTTATTTTGTTGAACCCTTCCAACGATGAAGCGCGCATTCGCTTTGCATTGCTGCTTCACAAGATGTCAGTAAGCCCACAAGATCGTTTCCGTGCGTACACGAAATTGAGCGATGCGGCACGACGTTCACCTCGCGAAGGGGAATTGTGCCGCGCGCTCGTGCCTTTGTGTCTGGATCTAAAACGCTACAAAGAGGCACGAGATTATCTCGTCGAGATGCGACAACTGGGGATCGATGACCCCGAAATGCCTCGCCAGCAAGCGGAAGTCGAAATCGGAGAAAAGAAACTCGATGCTGCCGACATCTGGTTTCAAAAAGCGGTGACTGCGGCACCGACTGACGCGAAATTGTCGCTACAATTCGCCACCTTCCTACGCATACAGCAAGGGAAACCAGACCTGGCAGACATTGAGATTTCCCGACTCGTCAAGATAGGTGGAGATCTTTCTGAGGTCCGGATTGCGGCTGCACAGTACTTCATGCGTTGGGGTGACATCGACAAAGCGGCCACCGTTCTGACATCCACTGCCGACGAGCCTTGGGCAAAAAACAATGAAGTCCTTTTATTGATCATCGACGTGTCAATGGATCGCAACCAACGCGATGTGGCACAACGAAATGTGGACATCGGCCTGAAGCAGTATCCTGCCGATTATCGCTTCTCGCTGAAAGCGGTTCAATTAGCGATACTCGAAGGGAACCGTGAACGGGCGTCGGTACTCATTCAACCATTAACTAGCAAACCGCCCAAACGCCTGGAAGATCTCTGGCAACTCGTAAATCTCATGATCGACCTTGGTCAAACCGAACAATCCGAAACGCTTCTATCGCAACTCGGCGACAAAGGTAGCAGTTGGATAGGCGACTATTTACAAGGTCGGATACGCTTCCAGAAAGCCGATTGGTATGCCGCTCGCGTCCGTCTTGATCGCGTGATCCAATCGATGCAAACACCGCCGCCACTGGTCGTGCAAATGACCTACCTCATGCAGGCCGAATGCTTCGGAAAGCTAGGGAATCCCGATCAGCAGGCCAATGCGTGTCGGGCGGCGCTCCAGATCGAAGATGGCTGGCAACCCGCACGAAAAATGCTTGCTTCCACTCTGGTAACACTCGGCCAATTCGACGAAGCCCAGCGGCAATATCGCAGACTTCCCGTCAACGACTCCGATGCGCAAACTGAACTTTTCCGCTTGTCAATTCGGAAAAATTACCGCCTTTCTGCGCCCGAACGAAACTGGAAATCAGCTGAGGAACTGCTGACGAATCTTACGCAAAATGCAAAGGTGGATACGAGCATAATGCGACTCGAACTGCTTACTGCTCAAGATAAAAAAGAGGAAGCCCGAAAGCTCGTCGATGAAATCCGCACCAAAGACCCGAAGCAAGTAGCCCCTTGGGTCTATTTGATCGACACGGCTTCGCAAACCGGAGATGCGGCACGGTTAGTGGCGACGATCGCTGATGCCGAACGTGTTATTGGCCCGCGCGCCGAGTGGTCGATGGCACGCATTCGCCATCAGCAAAGTGTAGCCGGTGCCGATCTGCCCGCACGCCTGTTGAAAACCGAGACTGAAGAGTTGGCCAAACTCGCCGTTCCCGAACGCGAACGATTACTTGCGGGTTTACGCGATCGGTATCTTCAGGTCGGTGATGCGTTATCGACCGAGCGTGTATGCCGTCAGCTTGCAGACCTTCGACCGAACGACACGGAGACCCGATTTCGGTTGTTTGAACTGGCTGCCAATCGCGACGATATGCCTACCTGTCGGAATATGATTGCAGACCTCACACGAATCGAAGGAAGCGGTGGTGCATTGTCCGCCTATGCGGAAGCGGATCTTTTGCTCTTCAAAGCCCGTAAAGGCGATCGTACCGTCATCCCGGCTGCACGCCGGTTTATCTCCGTGGCCATGTCCGCGCGACCATTCTGGCTGCCTGCAAAAATTGTCGATGCGGAACTTTACGAACTCGATGGCCAGACCGCCAAAGCCCTCGAACGATACGAGGCACTCGCGGAATCGGGGCAAGTGCCGATCGAGACAACTCGCAAAATCGTTCAGCTACTAACTAAAGCGGGTCGGTACGTCGATGCGCGGACACTGCTGAGCAAACTTCCCGAACAGACGATCGCGAAGGGTGGGCTGAAAGGCGCTACCGTTGCGTTGTCGTTGTTGACCTCTCAAGGCGAGGCAGCGGGTGCGGCCGAGAACCGTCGGCGTGGTTTGGACGAAGCCCGT
>JAYSKW010000760.1:0-2170 GCA_043726085.1 Limnoglobus sp. | reverse complement strand
CGATGCCAAGACGCGACGCGGCGAGATGCTGCTCGAACTCGGCGACACGCTGCAACTCTCGAAGCAGTTTGCCCCTGCCGTGCAAGTGTTCGAGCAAGTCTGGAACGAGCAACTGTTGCCCGAACGCCGACGCGAGGAAGTGCTGCAACGGCTCGCATGCGGGTTCGGTTTGGCGAACAATCTGGATCGCTCGGACCAACTTTGCAACGAGTTCAAGGTGAAGTACCCGCAGAGCACACTCGCACCGGCGGTGATTTTCCGCATCGCCGAGAACAGCTACGCCCGCGCGCAAGAAGTGGCGAAGTCGACCGATGTGAACCGTGCCCCCGAACGCAAACAAAAGTTTGAAGATACGGCGAAGAAGTTCCTCGAAGTCGTCGAGAAATACCCCGAGTTCGAGCGCGTGCAATACGCGCGGTACGGCATCGGCGTCTGCCTGTCGCAGAACGGCGACCTCGACGGTGCGGCGAAAATCCTCGATGCGATTCCTGCGCCGGATCGCAACGGCGAACTCTCGCAGGCGAACTATCTGCTCGCCGATTGCCTCATCCGCCTCGCGCCGACGAAGGCCGACGATGCGCTCGCCGAGAACATCATTCGCGAGAAGTTGACCAATGCTTCAGGGTTGCTCGAAAACTACGTGGCCTCGAACCCGAAGTCGGTCGATGCTCCCGATGCGCTGATGAAACTCGGGTTGTGCCTGAAGCGCCTCGGTTCGACGCTCGCGGACCCGAACGAACGCAATCAGCTATTAAACAAGTCCCGCGAGTTCTACGAGAAACTGGCGAAGGACTATCCGCAGGCCGCACAAGTCGGCCACGCGCGGATCGAGATTGCCAAAGTCCGCGCGCTGATGGGCGACCGCGGCGGCGCGATGAACGACCTGCGGCAGTTCGCGGGGGGGGCACTGCAACAGTCGCCGGTCGCGCCGCTCGCGCTCATTCAATTAGCAACTTTGCACCGCGAACAGAACCAGGCTGCCGAGGCCGCGAAGGTGATGGAAGAGGCCCGCAAGAAGTACGAAGCCTCGCTCGCGCAAGATAAAGAGCGGGCCGATTGGGCGCATTTGCTCAAGTACCACCACGGCGTCGCGCTGTTTGAATCGGGCAAGATACCAGAGTCCAAACAGCTATTCGAGGAAGTGACAAACGCAGCCAAGGGGAAGGCAATCGGTGCCGAGGCCGCGATGCGTGCGGGTCAGGCGTCGTTCTTCGTCGGCAAGAAACTGATGGAAACCGGTCGCGCCGAGAAAGCGAAACCGAACCTGAAACCGGAGCAAATCGCGGCCGCAGATCGCACGGTTCAACAAGGTAAGGAAGCGATCATTCAAGCGGGTGAATTGCTCGAGCGTCGCTGTGCGGAGTTCGCGCAAGCGATGCCCGGCGGCGAACCGCGTGCCCGGATGTTGTACGAGGCCGCATGGGCGTATCGCCCTTTGGCGGAAGAGGAATTGACTGCCGCACGCGAAGCCGTCCGGCTCGAACGGATCCGCAAATGGACTGAAGAAACGATGAAGGCACTCCCCGCCGGTGGCAAGCCACCCGTCGCTCCGACCATCGATATTCCCGCCGGCAAACTGCCCGTGCAAGCCTGCGAAGAACGCAGTTTCAACGCCTACAAAAAGCTCGTCGACGAGTTCGCCGACCTCGCGCTCGCCGTCGATGCCCGCTTCGAGTTGGCCGAACTCCGTGCCGACCGCGACGACCACGATACCGCAATCAAGTTGCTCAAAGAGGCGCTCGACAAAGAACCATCGGACCGCGTGGTGTCGCCCGATTTGCTGGAGCGTGTGCGATTGAAACTCGGGGCGAGCCTGTTCGCGAAGAAGGAATACAAGGCCGCACAAACGCAGTTTGAAACCGTCGCGGGGAACGAGAAATCGCCGCATCGCGGGCAGGCGATTTACCGCCAAGCCGAGGCGATGTACGCGCAAGGCGACTTCGTCAAGACCGCCGAGAAACTGGCGATCTTCCGCGACAACGGCAACTTCCACAACATCGGCGGCGTCAGCGATCGCGCGATGTTGCGGTTGGGTCAGGCTTATGCCGCGGCCAAGAACTGGGAGGCCGCACGCCAGACATTCGACGCGATGCTGGCCCGCTACGGCAACAGCCCGTTCGCCATCGAAGGCCGTTACGGCAGCGGCTGGGTGCTGCAAAACCAGAGCAAA
>JAYSKW010000759.1:0-6261 GCA_043726085.1 Limnoglobus sp. | reverse complement strand
TCCCCCGCGCAGGCTAAAGACCTGCGGCTACCAGAATAAGAAAAGAATGGATACTTCGTACGAACTGAAAAGGTATCATTCTTTGCCGCGTGAAGTATAACAAGAATGGTTTTTTAGACCGGTGACGTGTCATTTCCGACCGCCGGAATCATGCAGACTTCGGTTGCGGTTGCACTTCTAAGCTTGTCAACGAGCGCGGGTACTGTCACAATCCGGAAAACTCACCCGAGGAGATTTCCGTGACGAAGAACCCTGCCGAACGTGCTGCCGAACTTCGCGAGACGCTCGACCACCACAACCGCAAGTACTATGTCGATGCGACGCCAGAGATTACGGATCGCGAGTTCGATCGGCTGCTCGACGAATTGAAGGCACTGGAGAAGGCGCACCCCGAGTTCATTTCCCCCGATAGCCCGACGCAACGGGTCGGCGGTGCGCCGATCGATGGCTTCGCCAAAGTGACGCATCGCGTGCCGATGATGTCGATTGATAACAGCTATGACGCAGACGACTTACGGAAATTCGACAGCGACGTTCGCAAGATGGCCGGCAAGGCCGAAACGACGTACACCGTCGAGCTAAAGATCGACGGCGTCAGCATTTCGATTAGTTATGAGAACGGCCTACTCACACGTGGGGCCACGCGCGGGAGCGGCGATGTTGGCGACGACGTCACGCACAACCTCAAAACCATATCTGGCATACCGTTACGGCTGAATACGAAGACGCCACCGAAGCTGTTCGAGGTTCGCGGCGAAATTTATATGACCCGTGCGGAACTCGTGCGGATCAACACCGATCGCACAAAACGAGGCGAAGAGCCGTACGCCAACACGCGAAACCTGACCGCCGGCACACTGAAATTGCTCGATCCGAAGGAGTGCGCCAAACGCAAACTGAGCGTGTTCGCGTACGCCACGGGCGATGTCGATGGCGTCGAGATCACATCGCAACATCAATTGCTGGAACAGCTTAAAGCGTTCGGTTTCCCGGTTAACCCACACACGACGCGCTGCAATACGATGGCGGAAGTCATCGCGTTTTGCAACACCTGGAACGAAGGCCGACACGCCCTGGGTTACGACACCGACGGCATGGTCGTGAAGGTCGACGACATGGCACTTCGGCAGCGTCTGGGGGCGACGAGTAAGGTGCCACGCTGGGCAAAAGCCTACAAGTTTGAAGCCGAGCAAGGAATCACAAAGCTAGGCAGCGTCGAGTTTTCCGTCGGAAAGTTCGGCGAACTGACACCCGTTGCGAACTTCGATCCGCCGGTGCAATTGGCGGGCACGAAGGTGAGCCGCGCGAGTATGCACAATGCGTCGTGGGTGGACAAAATGGACGTGCGGATCGGCGATACGGTCGTCGTCGAGAAAGCCGGAGAGATCATTCCACAAGTCGTGAGTGTCGTCGTCGAAGCACGAACGGGGAAGGAAATCCCGATCGTGTGGCCGACGGTTTGTCCGATGTGTGGCGCGCCGGTCGAAAAAGAAGAAACGGCAACGAGTTATGGCTTTTTCTGCGCCGATGTCGGCCGATGCCCCGCACAACTCACGAAGCGACTGATTTCGTTCGCACGCCGCGAACGAATGGACATCGAGGGTCTCGGCGATGAAGTGGCGAAGCAACTCGTCGATACGGGATTGGTGAACGCCGTTACCGATCTTTACAAATTGACCACGAAGCAACTCCTTGCGCTCGAAGGCTTTAAGGGAACGAAAGCGAAGAACTTGCTCGATGGAATCGCGGCGAGCAAAGGCCGTGGGCTGGCACGATTGCTGCCGGCGCTGACGATCTACAGCGTCGGCGAAAGCATGGCGGAGCTTCTGGCCGAGCAGTTTCCGAACATCGACCTGCTGCTCGCCGCGTCGCAGGACGAGCTTTCCAAGGTAAAAGGCTTCGGCCCGAAGCGCGCGAAGAGCGTCTACGAATTCTTCCATAGCGAGCTGGGCGAACGACTTGTGGCCGACCTCCGCACCCACGAAGTGAAGCTCACGCAAGACGTCAAAGCCGCCCCCGCCGGTGGCCAGCCGCTGCTCGGCAAGACGCTCGTCGTCACGGGGACGCTCACCAAATACGACCGCAACGGCATCGAAGCGCTCATCAAGGATTTAGGCGGCAAATCGGTCGGAAGTGTATCCAAGAAAACGGATTACGTCGTCGCCGGCGAGAAAGCGGGTAGTAAGCTAGACAAAGCCAAAGAACTCGGCGTACCCGTGCTGACCGAGGACGAGTTCGATACCTTAATCGGTAAGTGACAGCATGTTAGAACGATTGCCGGAGCCGTTACAGTCCTTCGCGGAAGTTGCGGGCAGTCTCGCGGCCGCCTTGCAAGTGGCCGACGAGTTACTGGCACGATTTCGAGCGGATTTCAAAGCGGGTCGCATTCTGCCGAACACATTGGAAGCGATTCGCGTCGAACTCACGTACCATTCCAACGCGCTGGAAGGCAGCACGCTCACACTTCGCGATACGCAGCTCGTCGTTGAAGGCCGCGAGCCGAACACCGGTAAATCGCTTCGCGAAATCTACGAGGCCCGCAACCTCGATCGTGCCCTCCGCACCATCGAACGCGCAGCAGTGGCGACTGCGATTACCGAGCAAAACTTACTCGATGTTCATGCACAAGTTCTTGCAGACATTGACGTTGCGAACGCGGGACGCTACCGGGCGGATCGCGTGCTCATCACGGGCACCCGCTTCGTACCTCCCGGTTGTCACAAGTTTCCCGTACTGATTCTTGCGTTGTTGGAACATGTACAACGACCCGGCGTTCACGCCATCGTGCAGGCGGCCGAACTGCATTACAACTTGGCGGCCGTCCACCCATTCAGCGATGGCAACGGCCGCACGGCACGGCTGATGATGAACGACTTTTTACTCCGTCGTGGCTACCCGCTGACAATCATTCCGGTCGAACATCGCGCCGAATACCTAGCAGCACTAGTAGAGGCCAACGATGGTCGCGTGCTACCGCTCGCGGCATTCATCGTTCAGTGCGTTGACGATTCAATACGGATGGCGATCGGGTAGTATATTTCACATTTATATCTGTACGCGTTTGTTGTAGATCCACCACTCGAACATTAATACGACCAGGCCTGCTAACACGGCGAGTTTCCATAAGTCTCTGGGTTGCTTTCTCGGTTTGTCGGCAGTGATGGTTTGTGCGCCGATTTTGACTTCGTTGACCGGGGCGAGATCGCTTTCGTCGTGGCTGCCTTGTGGGAAGAGGTTGACGGCGAAGCGGTGGGTGGCGTTGTCGCCGTTGCCGTCGGTCCAGGTGGCGGCGTAGATGCCGATTTCGGTGGTGTCGGTGAAGGCGAAATCGGGACGGCTGCCGCGCTCGAACGACTTGCGCGTGCCGCTTGGTTTCTGCACGACGATCTGCTTCACGCCGCCGGGGTGGAGCACTTTCTCCTGGCCCGGCAGCGTCGGGTCTTCGTGCCCCGCATCGCGGACGTTGCCGAGATTCATGACGATGTTGCGCAGGAATAACACGAAGCTCGGCTCCAACGGCCAACGGGTATTCCACTTTTCGTCGGCGGTTAAAATCGCGAAGCAGAGGACGAGATCGGTGAACGAACGCCGTGGAATTCCCGCGAGCAAGACGTGCCCGTTCGCGGCTTCCATCAGTTTCAGCGTGCCGCCGGGTAGCTCCGGTAAGCGGAACGATTCGTCGATGCCGATGTCGTAAAGGCCGCGCAGATTTTGCATGATCGGGTGACGATCCAGCGCGCCTTGCACGCTCGGAAACTTGACGGGGCGAACGCTGCGTACGTCCGTACCCGTGGGCAGAAACGGCGGCGGTGGGTAGCCGATGAACAGCGTGTTCGCGCTCGGCATCCGATCTTCGTTGTCGGGGCCGCAGCGGTCGAAAATAATCAAGTCCCACTTACCATCGCGGGCGGGTGCCAGGTACAGTTTCGCATCGGTCAGCACACTCGGTGGCAGGTATGTGACGTTCGCGATTTTCTTCTGCGCGGGGCTATCGAGTACCGCGCGTAACAGGAAATTGTTATCCGGCGAGACGACGAGAATTTTCGCTTTGCGAACGATGCCGAGGACCGCCCACGCCTCGTCGTCGAGCGGGAAAATGTCGTTCGCCGCTTCGAGCTTCGCGTGCAAAATCACATCGCTACCTTCGGGCACATCGGGCAGATAGAAGTAAACGGTCTTGCCCCGCGCGGCCTGTTCGGCCTTTGAATTCAGGCGTAACGTGCGCGAATAGCTTTTGCGTAGCTCGCCATCGCCATCGAGAAGTTCCAGGCGCACTTTCAATTTGTCGGCCGCAACCGCACGATAATTACGTACGGTGACCGCCACCGTTAGCTTCGTGGTATCGTCCGCATCGCGGTCGTTCACGCTCGGCGTCGGGTCGTCGGGGGCGTTCTCCGCATCGTCGGGCGGGGCCTTCTGCCAGCCGCGATCGATGTCGACTCGCGCGATCGCGAGGTTGTTCGCGGTGCCGGTCGGGTTGGCCCCCGGCGGCGTATGGTAGTTCAAGTTTAAGTTCGCCAGCGCGAAATCGGGAGACGGAAATTTACCGTCCGAATAGAGGTGAACGTCGGCCGAGATGCCTTCGATGGGGACGTACGTTCGCTCCTTGCCGGGTTCGGGGTTGGCGGGCGCGGTCGCCTCGTTCTCGCTCGATTTCTCCGGATTCGCCAGACTCGCGGCGAGGCCGAGCGCTTCGTCGATTCGCGTCGGTTTGCGGGTTGGTTGAATCTGCGCAACGGCGGCCTTCAACGCGCCGCGGTCGTTCGTGTACGACTGCAAAATCTCTGCCGTGCTGTTGAAGGCGATCACCATGCCGAAGTCGCCATCGGTCGCCGCCTCGATCTCGCTCATCGCTTGCAGTTTGGCCCACGTCAGACGATCCGGCGCGGTGTCGGTCGCAGACATACTCGCCGAGTTATCGACGAGCAAAATATAGTATCGCCCACCGGTGACCGACCCGTGCAATCGCGGTCCGAGTGCGGCGTAAATTAGCGCGAACGCACCGAGGAGTTGCAGCAACAACAGCACGTTCCGACGCAGCCATTGCATGAGGCGGTTGACGTGCAGATCTTCGATGCTCTTCTTCCACAAATACGTCGACGACACCGAAATGGGCTTGCGGCAAAGCCGTAAAAAGTAAAGCAGGACGATGAGCGGCGGCACGCAGAACAGCACCATCGCAGCGGGCAGCGTGACCGCGACGTGGTGGCTGACGCCGAACCGCGACTCGAGCCAGCCGTTGACTTCGACCTCGTAACCGGCCAGGTCCGCGGCAAACACCGCCACCCCCGGCAACGCGAAAAGCATCAGGCCAACGATGGCGATGGTAAACAGCGAGCGCATGAGCAAGTTTCCTGTTATGTGCGAAGATCAGTATACGCTGCCGAAGAGCCGACGCGCCGTGTATAAATACCCAGATGATCCCTGCCGAAATTCAATTCCCAATCGGGACGTTCGATGCGCAAGTCGTCGAAGTCGTTGGCGAACGCGCGATCGCGAAGCGCGATCATCTGGCGGTCGAGCAACCGCTCGACATTCGCATCGGCTTTGGGCCGGGGAACAATCGCGACCGCAAGACGATTTCGATCACGATGCGGACGCCGGGCCACGATGGCGAACTGGCGATTGGGTTGCTGTTTGCGGAAGGCGTGCTGACGCAACGGAGCGATCTGTTGCGGATCGTGCAACGCGAACCGAACGTCGTGCGCGTGGACTTATCGCCCGGTGTGCGTGTCGATTTGGCGAAGTTGCAGCGAAGTGGCGTGATGAATTCGAGTTGCGGATTGTGCGGTAAGACGACGATCGACGGCATCGAAGAATCGTGCGAAATGATACCGCCGAGTAGCGCGACGATCCCCGCAACGGTGATTCACAAACTGCCATCGCGATTGCGGGAGGCGCAACCGACGTTCGCACAAACGGGTGGGCTGCACGCGGTGGCGCTGTTTAATACTGATGGCGAGTTACTGGCGGCGCGGGAAGATGTCGGGCGGCACAACGCCGCCGATAAACTGATTGGTGCGGAGTGCCTGGCGGGGCGGTTGCCGTTGGCGGAACGGATATTGTTCGTAAGTGGTCGCGCGAGTTTCGAGCTTGTGCAGAAGGCGGTTATGGCCGGTGTGCCGGTGTTCGCAGCAGTCGGCGCGCCGTCGAGCCTCGCCGTCGAACTGGCGATGCGGTTCGGCATGACGCTGCTCGGCTTCGTGCGCGATGGGCGGTTCAACATTTACTGCGGTGCGGAACGGATCCGCGTGGAATTGG
>JAYSKW010000758.1:0-3133 GCA_043726085.1 Limnoglobus sp. | reverse complement strand
CTTGATCTTCTGCGAGGCTTCGTCTTCGTTGCCCGCCTCGACCGAGTCTTTCACTTCCTGGCCGGAAGTATCGAGGGCTTCAAATTTATACGTCGGCATGGTCTTCGCTCCTTCGTGTGCAGCTTTCAGCCAGTAGTTGTCAGTTTTCAGTTGTCAGCAAGCAGGGGTTGTTTGTCAGCCTTCCTCGTCCGAAATGGTCTCTCGCACGACTTCGTCGAGCGTCGTTGACCCTTCGTAGAGTGCGTCCAAGCCTGCGTCGCGGAGGCTCATCGTTCCGTTTTTGCGAGTGTGAATGCGAATCTGGTCGGTCGAGGCTCCGCGGCTCACCATGTCGCGCAGGCCATCGTCCATAATCAGCAGTTCGTACAGTCCCGTGCGGCCCTTGAAGCCGAGGTTGTTGCACTTGTCGCAGCCTTCGCCGTAGAAGAATTTGCGACCGGCGACTGCGTCGGCGGTCAGGTTGAGTTCCATCATTTGATCGCGGGTCGGTTCGTAACCGGTCTTGCACTTCGGGCAGATGCGGCGAACCAATCGTTGAGCTTCGATCGCTTCGACGGTCGCCGTCAGCAAGAACGGCTCGACGCCCATATCTCGCATCCGCGTGATCGAACTCGGCGCGTCGTTGGTGTGTAGCGTACTGAACACCAAGTGCCCAGTGAGCGAGGCCTGAATCGCGATCTGTGCGGTTTCCAAGTCTCGCACTTCGCCGACGAGAATCACGTCGGGGTCTTGACGAAGGATCGCCCGCAACGCGGCGGCGAACGTCAGGTCGATGTCGTGGTTGATCGGGCACTGGATCAACCCGTCGATTTCGTATTCGACCGGGTCTTCGGTCGTAATGATCTTCGTTTCGAGGTCGTTCAGTTCCGACAGCGCCGAATACAGCGTCGTCGTTTTGCCCGCACCGGTTGGCCCCGTTACGAGCACGATGCCGTTCGGCTTCTTGATGACATTGCGGAAATCGCGCAGAATCTTCGGCCCCATGCCGATGCGGTCGAGGCTCAGACCGACGTTCGAGCGGTCGAGCACCCGGATGACGACGCTCTCGCCGAACAGCGTCGGCAGCACGCTCACCCGCATGTCGATCGGGTTGCCACCGACGTTCAATTCGATGCGCCCATCTTGCGGCAAACGCCGTTCGGCGATGTCGAGATTCGACATGACCTTGATCCGCGACGAGATCGCATTCGCGAGGTGACGGGGTGGCGGCACCATCTCGTACAGCACGCCATCGCAGCGGTAGCGCATCTTGTATTCTTCCTCGAACGGCTCGAAGTGAACGTCCGAGGCGTGATCGCGAATGGCCATCAGCAACACCATGTTGATGAGCTTCCGCACCGGCGCGGAGTTGGCCATTTCTTCGAGACCATCGAGGTCGATACTCGCTTCGCGCTTGCCCGAGGCACGACCGATATCTGGGTCGGCTTCGATCTGCGCGATGATGTTCGCGATCGATTCATCGTCGTTCGGGCCACCGCCACCGCTACCTTTGCTGTACGCCTTCTTCATCAACTCTTCGACGGCCTTCGCCGGCGCGAGAACCGCCTTCACTTCGCTGATGCCGAGGAAGTTCCGAATGTCGTCGAGTGCTTGCAGATTGTTCGGGTCGGACATCACGACCGTCAACGTGTTCCCTTCAAACGTGATCGGCACGAGCTTGTACAGTTCGGCCATCGTTTGCGGCACTTTTTGCACCGCTTCTTTCGCGGGCTTCGTGTCGTCGAGGTTCTGCACCTTCATGCCGTGAAGTTCGGCATTCGCTTGAAGCAACTGATCGTCGTTGACGCGGCCCGCTTCGAGGAGCAGATCGCTGAACTTCAGCTCGCTCGTCCGCATTTCCTCGTAGACAATTTCGACTTGGGCATCGTCGAGGAAGCCGAGGTCGATGAGCTTCTGCGCCAGTTGTTTGCTGTTCGCGTCCACGTGGAGGAAGCGATTCTTCGCGGGCTGCGGTTTCGGCGTCGGCTTCGACGACACCGGCGGTTTGCCCATGTTTGAAGGCAACGGAGGCCGTGCCCCAGGAACCGCAGGTTTCGCAGGCGCACCCGCAGGTTTCGCACCGGTAACCGGTGGTGCGGCAGGTCGAGGTGGTACTTGACCCGGAACTGCAGGCCTTGCGGGCGCACCCGCAACCGGCGGTGCAGAAGGTCGCGTGGGCACTTGGCCGGGAACCGCAGGCTTCGCACCGGTAACGGGCGGAGCAGCAGGCCGTGGTGTACCCGTTCCGGGTACCGTCGGCTTCGGCGCGCCCGTCGATTGCGGCGGAACGGCGGGTCGCGGTACGTTTGTACCGGGCGTGGGGGTCGGTGGTTTCGGCGCGCCGCCCACGGGTGGCGTTGGCGTTGCACCTGCGGGCTTCTTCGGATCGTTCGGGGGTGTCGTTGACATCGGGTCCACTCTCTGTGTGAAGGAAGTTCGGGCCACTCGACCACCGTGGATCACACAGTAGGAACGGCAAACCGAAGCAGTATGTTGGTCGCGAGGACGTTGACAACTTTGGCCCGGAACGAACGCCGTTCCGGGCAATCACCGCAAGCGACTACCGTTTGTACGGTGCCTTCTTCTTGGGGCGATCATCCTCTTCTTCTTCGTCGTCATCGTCATCGTCGTCGTCATCATCGTCTTCGTTCTCTTCGTCTTCGAGCATCCCGCGTTCGGCGGCGGCGATCTTTGCAGCGAGTTCGGCCGGGCGAGACGACTTCAGCAAGACTTCTTCCTTCTCGCAAAGGTCTTCTTTCCAGAGCTTAAACAGCGATTCATCGAGCAGGAACATGCCGTTCTTTCGGCCCGTTTGAATCGCCGAGTCGATGCGGTAGACTTTGTTTTCGCGAATCAGGTTCTGAATCGCCGCCGTAACGACCATCATCTCGTACGCCGCGATCACGCCATCGGGTTTCTTCGGCAACAGCGCCTGCGATAGCACCCCCATGAGCGCGGTCGAAAGCTGCGTGCGGATCTGATCTTGCTGGTCTTGCGGAAAGACGTCGATGATCCGGTTTACGGTACTCGCCGCACCCGAGGTGTGGAGCGTACCGAACACGACGTGGCCGGTTTCGGCGGCCTCGATGGCGGCGTGAATCGTTTCCAAGTCGCGCATTTCACCGACCAGAATACAGTCGGGGTCCATCCGCAA
>JAYSKW010000757.1:0-1715 GCA_043726085.1 Limnoglobus sp. | reverse complement strand
GTCCAGGTCGCATTGCGGGTCGGGGTTCGTCAGGTTGATCGTTGGCGGGTAAACCTGTTCCTTCAGGCTCATTGCCAATGCCGCCGCTTCGATTGCGCCGCTCGCGCCGATCGAGTGTCCGATCATCGATTTGATGCTCGAAAGTGGCACGTTTTTCGCACGGTCGCCGAAGACGCGCTTCACGGCGGCGGTTTCCATCGCGTCGTTGAGGCGGGTACTCGTGCCGTGCGCGTTGATGTAGCCGATTTCGCGATGGTCGACTTTGCCCTCGTTGAGTGCCGAGGTAATCGCGCGAGCACCGCCCTTGCCGTCGGGGTCGGGTTTCGTCACGGAGTAGGCGTCGAAGCTGCTGCCGAAACCGCAGATTTCGGAGTAGATATTTGCACCGCGTGCCTTGGCGCGTTCGTATTCTTCGAGAACGAGAATTGCGGCCCCTTCGCTGATGACGAAACCATCGCGGAGGCGGTCGAACGGCCTCGACATTTCGCTGGCGCAACGCGCGGAACGGCTGAGCGTGCCGAGTGCGGTGTATGCGAGCAACATCAGCGGATCGATTCGGCTATCGGCTCCGCCCGCGAGCATAATGTCGGCTTCACCGTGGGCGATGAGGCGGAACGCTTCGCCAACGGCCTGCGTACCGGCGACGCACGCCGTGACGACGGTGTTGTTCGGCCCCTGGCAGTTGAACGCCATCGAAATGTGCGCCGCGGCCATGTTCGGAAGGTACTTCAGCAACCAGAGTGGGAAGAGTGGCGATTCGCCGGGGCGATCGCCGTTGAGTTGGGTTTCGTCGAACTCGCCTTCGTGCTGGCAAGCGCGGTGCAGCATCGGCGCGAGTTCGCTGAGGTCTACTGGCACCACGCCCGCACCCATGACCACGCCGATCCGCTCGGGATTTTCCCGATCCATCGCGAGGCCGCTATCGGTGACGGCCAGACCGGCCGCGCCGAGGCCGAACTTTGCGGCACGCCCCATCACTTTCAGCGACTTGCGCACGGTGCTCGGTGCGTAGCGTTCCGGCTCGAAATCGTGAATCTCCCCGGCGACCTTTACCGGGTGATTCGTCGTATCGAAACTACGGATCGGTCCGATGCCGCTGCGGCCATTGATACAGCCCGACCAGAAGGCATCCTTACCGATCCCGTTCGGAGCCACCACTCCGATACCCGTTACGACGACCCTGCGCATGGCGTGCCACCCCTCGCGCCTTTGCACACAATATTCCATTTATGTGCAGCGCAATTATCGGGCATCGAACGCGGGCGGCATCCAACCGTAACCCGTCGGCGGGCATTTGTTCGAGAGTTGCAATGGAGCGATGGAAACCCGCGTCTTGCAACTCGTGTAAATATTACCCAGATTACCTATACGATGCAATGGCCCACTTTCACTCGGTTCTCGCTCACTTTGCGAGTTGAACGCTACTAACCGCAGTTTTGGCGCAATCCGGATCTGTTATTCGTCAAGGCAATCGTAGGAAATCGGCTTCAGCGGTCAGTCAAACGTAACCGTTGACGGGCAGAGTTGGGGATGGTTCAAACTTGGGTAGCCGTGTACCTCTCGCTAGCGCGCTATCGCGTCGAGCTAACAATTCCGATCCCGTTTGCCCGACGCGCTATACTTCACGCGGCAAAGAATGATACCTTTTCAGATCGTACGAAGTATCCATTCTTTTCTTATTCTGGTAGCCGCAGGTCTTTAGCCTGCGCGGGGGA
>JAYSKW010000756.1:0-10287 GCA_043726085.1 Limnoglobus sp. | reverse complement strand
TGCGTGCGATGGCGTTGCAAGCCGTAGGGGGTTGGACGACTGTGCCGACGAAAGAGCAGTGGAAACGCTTGTTCCTGTGTGCATCCGAGAGCGATTTTCAGGTGGCGGCCCCGGCGATGATGATCCTCAACCGATTGCCGGTAAACGACAAACTACTGCCCGACTACATCGCTTTGTTTCACGCCCCGGACATTGCCGCACGACGACTCGCGATCGACAAGATCGGCGATCGCGACACCGCCGAAGTCTCCGACGGGCTGATGCGGCAACTCAAGCACACAGATCGTGGCGTCCGCGATACGGCACTCGCTCGGTTGCAGAAACTGAAGTTCGGCCGAAAGTCACTGGTCGCGGCTTTGATTGCCGCACCGAACCACGAAGACGCCTGGCCGCTCGCCCGCACTGCATTGACTTTCGCGAAGGAACTCACACCTGCGAACTGGACCGAACTCTTCGATGAACTGTGCGTGTACCTCGAGAAGAACGATCATCGCACCGAGCCATTCTTGTTTCTGCTCCGCGAGTGGGATCATACGAAACTGCAAGACGGCCTCGTCGAGAAAGCGGTTGCGTTGCGGAAAAAGAAGAAGTACGAGGCCGCGCTGGTGTACCTGAAAGCGGTGGCGAAAGACCCGTCGATCGGCTTTGCGGTTCGGCTGGAGTTGGCGATGTGCGGCCTGAAAGTCTCGAAGAAAGAACTCGCGGCCCGCTACCTCGAATCCGACCCGTGCCTCCGCAACTTCGACGCGCTGCACCAAAACGATGCCGTGCTACTGCTGAGCGAAATCGAGAAAGCCAAACACCTCGAACCCGAAGATCTGTTGTACCTCGGCTTCCACTTCGTCGAACAAATGGGCCGCACGAAGCAGTTCGGTACCGACGTGTTAAAGTTGTTAGTGAAGCGCGACCCGAAGAGTGAAGCGGGCAAGTCCGCGAAGAACAAGCTGAAATCGGTCGGCGAGTGAGACCGGTTTGTATACATGTTGCGTTGACTCGATTCGTTTGACTTTGGCGGCGTGCGTCGTTAAAATTTCCACAATGTCGATCATGGTCCGATTTCTGATGTTGGTTGCCTGCGTGCCGCTTCTGCTGCCGTCGCTGTTTTGCATTTGCAAAGCGGACGTCGAGAAGCGTGCGTCGCAGGATCATGTTCGCGTAAACAGCGTGGCGAGTACGCAAACAATTGATGGTTGTGCTCACCATCGTTGCCCGAAACCTGTGCCAACGGACACTCACTCGGCACCGGCTCCGCTCGAACATCACAAACCCGTTTGCCCGTTCGCGTCTGCAATTGTCGAGAATCTCCAGTGGACGGAGCCAACTGTCGCTGAAATCGGCGTATTGACAGAGGCAGATTTTGCAGGCGTCCCACTTTTCTCGATGAAGCCCGCTCGCCACTCGGTCGATTTCTCGGTCGGTAACAGTCAGTCATCGCCACCGCTTTACCTTTCGCACTGCTCATTCGTCATTTAGCCAGTCTCTTCTTCGTCGCACCCCATTCATCCTGATATTCGATTCTCTATCGCGTGATCGCGGTGTAGCAACCGTTCATCGGCGTCAACACGTACTGGAGTCCAGGCATGAGCGAGCCTGCCGTCGGCGTAATCGACCCGCCCACAGAGAGCGTCCGTCCAACGGAACGATCGTTGCGCCGTTTCTTCGTCAGCGCGATCCGGTTCGTCGGGATCCTCGCGATCGTCGTGGGCATTGCCGCGGGCGGCTACTTTAGCCGCGAACACTGGCTTCCAGTTCTGTTCCCGGTAGCCAAGGAATCGAACGCCGAACCCGACGATCATGCCGAAGCCACTGCACCATCCGAGCAAGTCTTACTTACGGCACAGGCCCAAAAGAACCTGCGTCTGACGTCCAAACCACTCAGAGCCGACAGCTTCTGGAAGACGATCTCCGTTCCCGGCATCGTGATCGACCGCCCCGGTTTCAGCGACCGCGGGGTCGTCGCCCCGGTTACCGGTATCGTCAGCCGCATTCACAAAATTGCCGGCGACACCGTCCGACCCGGCGAGGTGCTATTTACCCTCAAGCTCCTCAGCGAATCGCTGCACCTCACGCAGACCGACCTCTTCAAATCTACGCAGGATATCAAGCTCGCCGAGGCTCAACGGAAACGGCTCGTTGCGTCGGAGGGTGCCGTTGCGGAAGCGCGAATCATCGAGGTAGACAGCCAGATCACTCGGCTCGAAGTATCGGTCAAAGCGTACCGCCAGGAACTCATCAATCGAGGACTGTTGCCCGCGCAAATCGACGGCGTAACCGATGGCAAGTTCGTCGCCGAAATCTCCATCGTCGTGCCGAGTCGCCCGGCAGACACAGGGAAAGCGCAATCCGAGCCGAAGGCGTTCGAGATTCAAGAATTGAAGGTCGAACTCGGTCAACAGGTGCAGGCTGGGCAGACGCTGTCGCTGTTGGCGAATCACCAAATGCTTGCCATCGAGGGGCGGGCGTTCCGCGACGAATCGCCGTTGTTGGAACGGGTCGTTAAAGAAGGCTGGCCGATCGAGGTCGATTTTGAAGAAGAGTCGGGCCACGGGTGGGACGCGCACGGGCAGACATTCCGCGTCACTTACATTGCCAACACCATCGACCCAGAAAGCCGTACGTTCCGCTTCATTATGCCACTCGAAAACCAGTCGCGTGCCGTCGCGCAGCTCGACAAAATGCAGACGCTCTGGCGGTTCCGGCCCGGCCAGCGGGTCCGCCTACTCGTCCGCGTCGAGGAGGTGAAGAACGTCTTCGTACTGCCCCCCGATGCCGTGGCCCGCGACGGAGCCGACGCCTACGTCTTTCGCCAAAATGGCGATGTGTTCGACCGCAAACCGGTGCAAATTCTCTATCGCGATCGCGACCACGTTGTCGTCGCCAACGACGGTAGCGTCCCGCCCGGTGTCTACGTCGCCCAGACGGGTGTCACGCAACTCAACCGCATGATTAAGTCCCAAACTGGCACCACGCCCAAGGGGTTCCACATCCACGCGGACGGCAGCGTCCACATGGGCAAACACTGATAATTGAAGAATTTCGATTGAAGATTGAAACTGGGAGGGTTTCTCATGACGTCAGTGGATCTGAAGGCGAGGACGAAGGCATTTGCGTTGCGAGTGATGCGCTGCGTCGCTGCGCTGCCGAATCAACCCATCGCGTGGGTAATCGGTAAACAACTCGTTCGCTGTGGAACGTCGGTCGGGGCGAACTACCGTGCGGCTTGTCGTGCCCGATCCCGAGCGGAGTTCGTTGCCAAACTCGCTATCGTCATCGAAGAAGTCGACGAATGTTGTTACTGGCTCGAATTGATCATCGAAAGTGAACTTCACGTTCGCTCGATGGTCGCGCCACTCCTCACCGAAGCCAACGAACTCACCGCGATTATGGTCGCCTCGCGTAAAACTGCCACCTCAGATAGGAGTGTTTCTAATCTCCAATCTTAAATCTCCAATCTTCAATCTTCAATGGTACGCGTTGCAATATCGCGCCCTGGTCGTGATGGCTGCGGTCGTCGTGATGGTTTACGGCAGTTATCTCGCCACCACCATGCCGATCGACGTGTTCCCGGACCTCGACCGGCCGCGCGTGGTGCTGCTAACCGAAAGCCCTGGCATGTCCCCCGAGGAGGTCGAGTCGCTCGTCGCGCAGCCGATCGAAACGGCGATACTCGGCGCGCCCGGCGTGGAGGCCGTCCGCAGCCAATCGAGCCAGGGGTTGGTCGTCACTTACGTCGAATTCGGCTGGAAGACGGAGGTCCGTTACGCGCGGCAGATCGTGCAGGAGCGATTGACCGCCGTGAGCGGAACGTTGCCCGCGAACATCCGCCCGCTCATGACGCCGCCGAGTTCGATCATGGGCCAGATCATGCACATCGGCCTGTATCGGCAACGCGGTCCCGATGGCGGGGTGTTGGTGGCGGTCGGTCGCACCGGCCTGTTGGCCGAGCTTGGGAAAAACGAAAGCATAACGATCTGGCGTGCGGTCGATCGCCACGATCTGTCCACGTGGGTGCGCGTCGAACAAACGCAGCCTGCCGTGCGCGTTTCCGATTCCACCTTTATCCTTCAACCGTCCTCGTTCATTCAGCACACCGTGGTGTTCCGAACATCGGAGGAACAGCGGATGGACTTGCGGACGGTCGCCGACTGGGTGATTCGACCGCGATTGCTCAAGGAGCAAGGAGTCGCCGAGGTGATCGTCCTCGGCGGGGACCGCAAGCAGTATCAAGTGCTGGTGAACCCGGACAAGATGCAAGAGTACGGCGTAACGATACAGGATGTGGATCAGGCGATTCAGGAGAACAACCTCAACTCGAGCGGCGGGTTCACCGAGGAAGGCCACGTCGAACGCCCGGTGCGCGTGATCGCGCGGCTCGGGCCGCAGCCGGCCAAAGTGCTCGAAGACCTACGTAAAATTCCCGTGAAGGCCACCGGCGAACGGCCCGTATTGCTCGGGCAGGTGGCGACTGTTGCGGAAGGCCCGGCCCCGAAGCGGGGCGATGGCAGCATCGACGGGTCGGACGCGGTCGTCCTCACTGTCGTCAAGCAACCGCACGCCGACACGCGCGGTGTCACCGATAAAGTCAAGGCCGCACTGCGAGAGTCGGAGGCCGCGCTGCCTGCCGATTACGTCGTCAACACCGAGTTATTCCAACTCAAAGACTTCATCGACCGCGGTGTGTATTACGTCGGCGAAGCGCTGGTGATTGGGGCGGGGCTGGTCGTCGTGATCCTGTTCCTGTTCCTGCTGAACTTCCGCACGACATTCATTACGCTCACTGCCATCCCACTGTCATTGGTCGTGACGACGCTCGTTTTTCGACTCATCGGCTGGGTCAGCGGGCAGGAACTCTCGATCAACGTGATGACGCTCGGTGGCATTGCCGTGGCGATGGGCGAACTCGTCGACGACGCCATCGTGGACGTGGAGAACATCTACCGTCGGCTCCGCGAGAACAGCGTACTGGCTACCCCCCGGCCCGCCATTGTGGTGATTTACGACGCGAGCCGCGAGGTGCGGTCGGCCATCGTGTTCGGGACGGCGGTCGTCGTGTTGGCGTTCATGCCATTATTCGCACTTTCGGGGGTCGAAGGCAGGCTGTTCGTTCCACTCGGGCTGGCGTACATCGTGTCGATCTTGGCCTCGCTGGTCGTGTCGCTCACCGTTACGCCGGTGCTGTCGTACTATCTATTGAAGAATGTCGATTCCAGATCGAAGATTGCAAAAACAGCAGGTGGTGTCGATTCTCCAGTCGCCAATCTTCAATCTCCAATCTTGAATCTCCTCAAGTGGCTGGCCGGGTATCTGATCCGGTTCAGTATGCGGCGAGCGGGCGTGTTGCTGCTCGCCACCTGGATCGTGGTCGCGTACTGCGGGTGGCGACTGACCACGATCGGGTCGGACTTCCTGCCGAAGTTCGACGAAGGCAGTATCCAGATCAACGTGACGCTGCCTGCCGGGTCGTCGTTGAGGGCGTCGAACGAAGCGGCAGCCCTGATCGACGCCAAATTGCAGACGATGAAGAAGACACTTTCAAACCCGACCGGCGAGGTCAAGCACTTCGTGCGGCGGACGGGCCGGGCGGAACTGGACGAACACGCGGAGCCGGTCGGTCGGTCGGAATACATCCTTTCGATGAACCCCGATGCGGATCGCGGCCGCGATGCGATGTTGGAGAAATTGCTGAAAGAGTTGGGCGAAGAGGTGCCGGGGGTGGCCTTTGAAGCCGAGCAACCGATGGCCCACCTCATCTCGCACATGCTGTCGGGGGTGACGGCCCAGATCGCCATTAAAGTGTTTGGCGACGACCTCGATCAATTGCAAAAGTTAGCGACTCAGATCAAGGCAGCGATTCAGGATGTGCCGGGCCTCACAACGCCGGTGATCGACCCGCAAGAGACCGTGGACGAACTCCATATCGTCTTGCGGCCCGACGACCTCGCCCGGTATGGTCTGAGTCGGCAGTACGTCGCTCGCTTCATCGAGACCGCAATGAAGGGCGAGGTTGTGTCGCAAGTACTCGAGGGACAGCGGCGATTCGACCTCGTCGTGAAATTGAAGATTGAAGATTTGAGAATGAAGATCGCAAACAAGGAGAACAAGCGCGGTGACAATTCACTACTGGATTACACCAAACTGGGAGACCTGCGTATCGCGCTGCCGGGATCTGCGAAATCTTCCATCTTCAATCTGCAATCGGAAATCCGCTTGAAAGACGTGGCCGACATCCCCGAGGGTGCGGGCGGGCCAAACCAGATCAATCGAGACAACGTCCGCCGGCGCGCCGTCATTCGGTGCAACACGCAGGGCCGCGACCTCGCCGGGGTAGTGGCCGACATCGAGAAGCGGGTGAAGTCCCGCGTCCCGCTGCCGGAAGGTTACTTCGTGGAATTCGGTGGGCAGTTCGAGGCGCAGCGGTCGGCCACGATGCTCATTTCCGTGCTCGCACTCGTGTCGGTCGCAGGGGTGTTCGTCGTGCTGTTCTTGCTGTACCCCTCGATACGCATCAGTTTGCAAATCCTGAACGCCGTCCCGACGGCGTTCATCGGCGGCGTGATCGCGCTGGTGCTGACGAACCAGACACTCACCGTCGCGAGCCTCGTCGGGTTCGTGTCGCTCGGCGGGATCGCAGTGCGGAACGGCATCCTGCTCGTCACGCACTATTTCCACCTGATGAAAGAGGACAAACTGCCGTTCAGCAAAGAGACGGTGCTGCGGGGCAGCCTCGAACGGCTGGCACCAGTGCTAATGACGGCGCTAACGGCAGGGATCGGGTTGATCCCTCTCGTAATCGGCGGAAAGAAGCCGGGGCTGGAGATTCTGTACCCCGTCTCGACGGTGATCCTGGGCGGGTTGGTGACCTCGACGTTTTGCGAGTTCCTCATCCACCCTGGACTGTTCTGGAAGTTCAGCGGCAAGGACGCCGAACGGTTGGTTCATACCGAGCCGATCGCAATTGACCTAACGCGGGCGGACCGCGCAGGCGTTTGACGACCCCTAGTTCCTTTACAAAAGGCGATGATGATGAACGTGAAACTGTTGAGCCTCGGCGTGCTGTTACTCGGCCTGTCTGCGCTCGGTTGCAGCAAGTCGGCGGACGTCGCGAAACCCAGCGACAAGAAGTCCGAGAAGTCCACCAAGAAGGACGACCACGACCACGGCGATACCCCGCACGGCGGCACCCTCATCGAGTTGGGAAAATCCCACGCCGAGTTCGTCGTGGATCACGGCAAGAAGCAGGCGACCGTCTACATCCTCAGCGAAGATCTGAAGAAGAACGAGCCGATTTCCGCAACGAAACTGCTCTTGAGCATCAAGACGCCGACGTTCCAGACCGACCTCATCGCGGCCCCGCAGGACGGCGACCCGAAGGGCAAGTCGTCCCGGTTCGTGGCCACACACGACAACTTCGCCAAGGAGCAGAAGTTCGAGGGGACGATCAGTGTGGAAATCGACGGCAAGCCGTATCTCGGCGACTTCAAGGAGGCGGAACACAATGAAAAGACGATGAAGCCAGTGGACGACCACGGGCGTGCCGTCGTCGTGGCACCGGCGGGTAGCGAGGCCGATGTCTACCTGACGCCGGGCGGCATTTACACGGCTGCCGACATCAAAGCAAACGGCAACACGACCGTATCCGCAAAGTACAAGGGCTTGAAGGTGTCGCACGACATCAAGCCGATCGCGGGCGACAAACTCTGCCCGATCACGCTGACGAAATCCAACGCCAATCTGACCTGGGTGATCGGCGGCAAAAAGTACGAGTTTTGCTGCCCGCCGTGCGTCGAAGAGTTCGTCACCTTGGCGAAGACGATGCCGAACGAAGTGAAAGCCCCCGAGACGTACATCATGAAGTAGAACTGGCGGATGCAGAAGTACCGACCATCTTGGCTCGTGTGACACCGTATAGTGGAGTAGCGGATTCCACGGTATCGGAGCACACCATGACGATGCGTATCCTGGCCACCTTCGCGTCGATGATTATCGCGCAAGCGGCCAACGGTCAGATCAACGCCCCGTACGACCGTCCGGCGGGGTACGGCGGTCCGTTCGGCACGGTCGGCGGTGGCTTTCCCGTTAGGCCCGTCATCTACCCCGGTTTCAGCTACGGGGGCTACAACCCGTACTTTTACCCGCGAAGTTGGGGCGGATCGTTCGACAATCGTTACGCATACGACGACGCGCCGTTGACCGTAACACCGGTAGCCGCCGTCGCGGCTTTGCACCCCGCGCACCTCCCCCTATAAAAAGAAGCGGAAAACGCTTGCGGGTATCCCCCTTGATCTTGCCGAAGCGTATATGCGAACACGATTTGACTGGCGTTGTTCGGTTCACTTTCGCATAATCTCACTTCCACCCCGAATTGACGCTCTCACGCTGGTGAAACGTGCCGCCATTCACGATTGAAAATCCGATCCTGAATTCGTCGTTTATCGAACCGAGCCACCATTACACTTTCGACAACGATGGCTTCCCGAACGGAATTGCCGAAGGCGTCGTGCGAGCAGCTACTGGATACCGATTGCCCAACCGCGAAAAACGAGCAAGACGCTTTCCAGCGATTTGAAAGAGGAAACGAAACAAGAGAATCCGACGATCAACGCGATTCGCCTGAAAGTCGTGAAGTGGCGGGAAGAGAAATATCCAACCCTACCACCGTTGCATGACGCTTCGGATGCAACTCCTCGTACTTCACACTCCGCCACAAACGCTCGACAAAAATGTTGTCGAAGCACCGACCCATGACATCCATGCTCGCACCAATCCCCGCCGATTTCAACCGATTCGTCCACGCCATCGTCGTGAACTGCACGCACCGGCCGAGGCGGACTACTTCAACGATTGGTTCGAGCGAGTCGCGCGATCGCGGGCGAGCGGCTCCTGTGGAGTTGGTCGAGGGTCACCATTCGCGTCGAGGGCGGTCGTCGTGTTGGCCAGACGCATCGTCAACCGCACGGGACCGCTTCGCCTGTGGCATACCATGAACCGGGTTCAGCCGACGTTCACGCCGCCGCGGAACGTCGGGTCGAACCCGAAGAAGTCGTTCACGCTTTCCAGTCCGTCGGACAGAGTCACGACCCGCGGGCCGCCGCCGGGGCCGGCCCCGACGACCACTCGCACGTCCCCGTCCTCGTCCGGCCCGACGGCCACGCTGGCCCCGCCGGTGAAGCCTGAACCGAACACCGGGACCGACCGCTCCGAGGTGAGGTCCGCCCCGTGGTACACGTTGACGACCGTCGGGCTACCTGGGCCGGAGGCTGTCACGAGTTGGGCCGTCGCGTTTCCGTCCAAGAACCCTGCAGCCACCGACACCCCGCCCCGGAGGGTCGAGTCGCCGGCGAAGAACATTTCCCGGAGGGTTCCGTCGGGCAGGTAAATGGCCACGACCGGCCCGCCGCCGATCCCGGCCCCAATGATCAGGTCGTCCCGGCCGAGGCCGTCGAGGTCACCGGCGGCCACGTTCACCCCGACTCGGGCGGCCGGGTCGAAGGCGAAGAAATCGCCGATCTTGCCAGCGAGTTGGGTGACCCCGCCGGGGGCTTCGGGGGTCCAGTTGAACGTCCGGACGCGCGGGCCGCCCCCGGCCCCGGCCCCGACGACGATGTTCAGCCCCGGACTGCTGTCCAGGCGGGCCAAGGCAAGCGACGCTCCGCCGGTGAACCCCACCTCGAACGCGAAGAAGCTGGCCACCAAGGCCGACGAATCGATCTGGCCGTCCGCGCCCACGGCGTTCAGCTTGTTTCCGTCGATTACAATCACGCGCGCGTGCCCGCCGTCCCCGGCCGCCACGACTACGTCCGGCACACCGTCTCCGGTCACGTCGCCGACGGCTACACTCACGCCGCCGGTGAACTTCGGGTCGAACGCGAAGAAGGTGGTGACCACGGCGTTGGTTTGCCGGTCGTAAACCCGAACCAAAGGCCCGCCCCCATGCCCGGCCCCGATGGCGTACAGCGGGGAGGCGTTGGAGGTTGCGGCGGTCAGCACCCCGACCGTCTCGTCGGCCACTTCGGCGGCGAACGCGGCCCCAGTTTGGGCGGCCACGACCGCCGCGATGTCCGCCGTGCCGGCTACCGCCGCCGACAGTTTCGGGAAGGCGTCGTTGTTGGCCGCCTTCTGAATCTTGGCGAGTTCGCGGACGAACGCCAAGCCGTCGGGAGCCGGAATCGCCTTGATGCGGGCAATGATGCCGGCAATCACGGCCGCCCCGCCGTCCACTACGGCCGGGTCGAGGGTGACCTTGAGCCGGACTGCCGCGTCGCGGATCAGCTGACCGACGACCGCCGG
>JAYSKW010000755.1:0-1347 GCA_043726085.1 Limnoglobus sp. | reverse complement strand
TCGCCCCAACGGCCGCTCACCGAAGCGAGCATCGTGCCGTCTGCGGAGAAGGCGACGCCGAGAACGGGGACGGTATGGCCTTCGAGCACGGCGACTTCGGTGCCTTTCTTCGCGTTCCACAACCGCACGGTTTTGTCCCAACCGACCGAGGCGATCATCTTTTCTTTTGCACCGAATGCCACCGAGTGAACGACGCCTTTGTGCCCGCTCAGCGTTGCAGTCTCTTTGCCAGTGGCGGCATCCCAGATCTTGATCGTGCCATCGTTGCAACCGCTCGCCACTCGCTTCCCTTTCGGGCTGAAGGCGACGGTATACACTTGCTCGGCGTGCCCGTCAAGCGTGCGAATTTCTTCGCCGGTTGCTACATTCCAGAGCTTCGCGGTTTTGTCCCAACTCGAGGTAATCAGCGTCTTTCCATCGGGCGAAAACGCGACGGTGTCGATGCCCGACGTGTGCCCCTTGAAGGCGCGAATCGTCTTGCCGTTGCTGGCGTCGCGCAGGTAAGCGTTGTTGTCGTGCTCGGCGGTGGCGATCGTTTTGCCGTCGGGAGAAAAGGCCACCCAGCGCACGGATCGCTCGGTTTCGATGAGGAACAATTCCTTGTGCGTCTTCGCATCCCAGAGCTTCAATTCGCCGGGATTGCCGAGCGTGCCACCCGCACCGGAGGCGACCGTTTTGCCATCGGGCGAGAACGCGACCGACCACGCCTGGGCTTTGTTTTCGGCAAAAGTCGCAAGCAGTTTCGGCTTCACGGCCGGTTTCGGTGCGGCTTCGACTTTCGGTGCAAGCACCGGAATCGCTGGTAACGCAGGTGCTTTTAGCGGTGGCGGTTTCACCGGGTCTTGTGCGATGGCTTGCGGTTCGGACGATGGCACCAGGCCGAAGCCGAGGCCGATCGTCGTACCGGCGAGTGCGAGTATGCCGCAGGCCAGCCATTTCATTGTGGGGAACATTCGCAAAACTCCGTTGGTGGTGGTGAGGATAATCGGCGCGATGCCGACGACCTCCGGGAAGCGAATCGCCATCTGTACGGTGGCGGCCATCAGCGTGGCGGGCGGTAGTGTCAGGCCGCCGAAAATGAGTGCAGGCGCAGCCTTGCTGGCCATGCGAGTTCGTAGTTTTTCGAGGCCGCGATGCAACAGCGATGACAGCGTGCCTTCCGGGCAACCGAGCATCTTGGCGGCTTCGCTGCGCGACCAGCCTTGCATCAGGCAAAGCACAATCGGTGTGCGGTATTTCTCGGGAAGATCGGCGAGCGCATCGTCGACATCGAACGAACGTTGCGGAATTGGCGGCGCGAAGGTTTCGAATAATTCCACGCGGCGAAGTTGCTGCCGATGATTCTTG